>JAJFJE010000408.1 GCA_021774355.1 Alphaproteobacteria bacterium | reverse complement strand
GGCAGGGCCAGCGCGACCATCACCAGGCAGGCAAAGGGGCGGGCCAGGGCGTGGTGGAGTTCGGTCTCATAGAAGGCGGCCGGCCGGCTGGAGGCGCGGCCCTCGGTCAGGGCGGCGCGCACCGCGGCCAGCGACATGCTGATCTGGGGCGTGGCAAATTCGATGACGGTTTCAGGGTCGAGGTCGACGGTCCAGGGCAGGGCCGCCAGGGGGCCGCTGCGGGTGGCGCCGCCGGTGAAATCGGTCACCACGGCCTGATGCAGCACCCAATGGCCTTCCACCAAGGTGGCATCCGCGGCCGTGGTCCGCCGGGACAGCATGTCGCCCGCGTCGCGGCGATAGATCGACACCCGTTCCAGCAGGGTGCCGCTGTCGGCAACCCGGCCGACCGCGACCAGGTCGCCGTCGGCGCGGAACCAGATCGGCTTGGCCTTGTCGTCGTCGTCGGGTGTGGCGGTGTCGCTCCACCACAGGGCGAGAGCCCGTTCGGTCCGGGGCGCGATCTGATCCGTGACGATGAACTGGCCCAGGGCCACCAGGGCCACGCTCGGCAGCATCAGCAGGCCGATGCGGAAGGCCGTCACGCCGGCGCCCCGCAGGATCACCATCTCGTTGGCCCGGACCATGCGGTCGATGGTCAGCAGGGCGGCGATCAGGGTGGCCAGTATGGTGACCTGACCGATGATGGTGGGGGTGCGCAGCAGAGCATAATAGACGATGCCCCGGACCCCCAGATCGCGCTGCAGAATGTCGGTGGCGCTATCGATCAGGTCGAGGACCTGAAGCAGCGCCCCCAGAACCAGGATGGTTCCGACCGTCCGGCTGAGCAACTGGCGGCCGATGAAGCGGAACAGGGTCGGGGTCACGAGGCTTTGCCCCGACGGTGGGTCACCATGTGGTGCAGCCGGTCGGTCGCCTGGGACACGACGATGACGGCGCGGGTGAAAAAGTTTTCGCCCGGCCGCTCGCGGCTGGATCGGAACAGGGTGATCGCGATCCCCGCCAGCAAGGCAAAGGGCAGCCAGACGGCGATGATCGGGGGCATCAGGCCGGTATCCCCCAGGCTTTCCCCCAGTTGCAACATGTGGTGAAAGCCGAGCAGGAGGACCCCCGACAGGATCAGTCCCGGCGTCCGGTGGCGGCGCTTGGCCGCCATGGCCAGGGGCACGCCCAGCAGGGGCAGGAAGGGCAGGGACAGGGAGCGTACCAGCCGGGCGTGAAATTCGGACTGGAACTGACGGCGCGCCGACTGGGCGGTCGCCGGGTCGGCGATGGCGTCCTCCAACTCGCCCATGGTCAGTTCGCGCTCGCTGCCGCCGCGCGGGCGGAACGGTGGCGCATTCAGGTCGAAGGCCGTTTCCGCCGTGGCGCGGCTGAAACGGACCTTGTCGACCCGGTCACCGCCCCGGTCGTGGATGTCCATGCCGTCATCCATGACCAGGAGCAGCTTGCTGGCATCGGGCGACAGGGTCAGGACGGCGTGCCGTGCCGTGGTGATCTCCTCGCCGTTCTTGGTGATGCGGCGCATGAACAGGCCGGTCAGACGGCGTCCGGTGCCGTCGACCTCGTCGGCGGTGAGAACGAAGCCGCGCCCGGCATCGACGAAGGTCTGGGGCTGTGCCCGGGCATCCCAGCCGGCATTGATCGCGGCATGAAGAATGGCCCGGTAGGCATAGCGGCTATAGGGCTGGAGGTAGCCGAACAAGCCGATGCTGAGCACGCTGAGGACAATCCCGACCACCAAAAACGGCCGCACCAGCGCCCCCAGCGACAGGCCGGCGGACATCAGGGCGTCCAGCTCGTTGTCGTCGCCCAGCCGGGCCACAACGGAAAAAATGCTGATGAAGAATGCGGCCGGCAGGGCCAGCCCAAGATAATGCGGGACCAGGTTGGCAGTCAGCTGCAGGACCACCGCAAAGGGGCCGCCGGCCTGGGCCAGCAGGTCGAACAGCCGCAACATGCGCTCCAGAAGCAGGGCCGTCAGGACCACGCCCAGGGACAGGAACAGGGGGCGCATGGCCTCCTTGACCAGGTAGCGTTCGACAATATGGGGCGGGCCTCGCCGCAGCCCCAACCGATCCGGCACGGCAAGACTCATCAGCTGGAGCACCAGAGGTCGCGCAACTGCGTGGTCAACCGGTCCATGTCGTCCTTGTCCAGGGCCACCGCCTGGCCGAGCGCCGGCGGCCCCGGCCAGCCGGCATCGGCAAAGGCCCGCCCCCGCCATTGCCGCTCGCCGCTATAGCGGGGTATCACATGAAAGTGCACATCCTTGTCGACCATCATCAACATCAAATAGTTGATCCGCTCATAGCCGATGAAGGCCCGCAGCACGGATTCGATGCGCCGGACCAGGATGCCCAGTTCGGCAAAGCCCGCCGGGCTGACCGCGCCGAAATCGCTGACGGTCTGCTTGCAGACCAGCACCAGCGCGCCCAGGGTCGGCTGTGCCGGCCGCAATTGGACGGTCCAGTGCTCCCCCTCGGCAATCAGTGTTGCCGGGTAACCGAACTTTTCTTGGGTGGCGTTGTTCATGTCATATAGCCAAGCGTCAGGCGATGGCGCGGCGGAAACCCGTTCGTAACGTAGTGGGATCGACAGCATCGTGCCATGCCTAAGCAAATGTTTTGTCGTCATTGCAGCCCTTGCCGTGGCGCTTGTCGTGGTTCCCCGGGCACCGGGGGCCGCTTCGACCAACCTGACCGAGGCCTGCAAGGATGGTACCGATCAGGTGCGGCTGCGGCTCACCGTCACCGGGGTGAACAAGGCCGAAGGCCTGATCACGATCACCGTCTATCCCAGTGATCCAAGCCGTTTCCTCAGTCCCGGCGGCAAGCTGGCGCGGCTTCGGGTCCCGGCCCAGGCACCGATCACCACGGCCTGCCTGGCGGTGCCGGCGGACCAGGCGGGAGTCCTGGCCATCGCGGTCTATCACGACGCCAATGGCGACCATGATTTCAACAGGACCATGCTGGGCATGCCGGCCGAAGGCTACGGCTTTTCCAACGACGCGCCGACCACCTTCGGCCTGCCCAGTTTCGACTCGGCCCGGTTCAATGCCCTGGCCGGCGATACCAGCCTGACCATCCCCATGCACTATTGACGGCTTCGCCGGCGCCGCCGGTCACGCGGCGGCGGCCAGGGCACGCGGTGCGACCACGACGAATTCGCCAATGGTCAGGAAGCGCCCGGTCAGGCCGTCGCGGCGCCGAGCCCGGATGGTCAGGCGCCAGCCCGTGTCGACAGGCTCGACCGCGATGAAGTGCCAGCGCGCACCCCATTGGGGATTGTCCGGGCTGTCGATTGCCGAGGCCGCGGGCACGCCGATCGTGGCGATCGGCCCCAGGGGGCCTGCGATCGGCGCAAAAACGGGCCGGTGGCTGTGGCCGTGAAGGACCAGTTCGGCGCCTGCCCGGGCCAGTACGGCGCGCAGGGCGGCCGCGTCGGACAGGCCCTTGCGCCAGGCGATCACCCCCCGGGCAATGGGGTGATGGATCAGGACGATGCGGCAGCGGCCGGCCCGGCCCAACCGCTCGAGCACGCGCTCAAGCCGCTGTAACTGCTCCGGACCGACCCGCCCCGACGCCAGCAGCGGTGCCGTCGGCAGGGACGAGTTGACCCCGATCAGGGCGACCTCGCCGCGCTCCCGGACGAAGGGAAAGGCCTGGATGGTCCCCGGGTCATGACCGAGGTCCGCGTCGCCGGTCATGAAATCGCGCCAATGGCCGAGGCCGTGGCCATGGGCGACCGGCACCAGCATGTCGTGGTTGCCCGGGACCACCGTGACCTGGTCGGGCGGCCCCAGGCGGTCGAGCCAGGCCACGGCGCGGATGAATTCCGCCGGCAGGGCAAGATTGGCCAGGTCGCCGGTCACCGCGACGTGATCGGGCGCCGCCGCCGCGATATCGGCAATCATTGCCGCCAGCACGTCCGGGCGATGGCGGTATTTCCGCTTGCGGTGCCACGATACGAAGGACACCAGGCGCTTGCTCGGATAGTGGCGCCACGACAGCCGGTCATGCTCCATCGGAAGATGGAGGTCGGACAAATGAGCGAGGGTAAAGCCTGACATGGCAGGTCACGATCCTGAAGCCGGCGCCCGGCGGGGTGGCATATTCATCGGACCGTAGTATAACGGCGCCTTGTCTGCAGCGGGTCCATTTTGGTTACGAGCGTGACGGCAGGGGAACGGGTGACAGCGACAGGCGGTACAACCCCTCCGGACCTGCCGGTAACAGGTCTGATCGTCGGCGAAGGCGACGTGCCGCTGTGGGGAATGGCGTCGAGCGAAAGGCTGCGCCGGGCCTTGCGCCGGGCCGGCTGCGTCGCTGTTCACCACGACGAGACGGGGGTGCCCCGGGGCCTGGCGGGGCAGCCCCTGGCCGGCCTGCGGGCCGATTTCGTGTTTGACGAGGCCCTGGTCAAGGCGCTGGTCGCCGGGCCGCCGCGGGTGCTGGTCGATCCGGACAGTGGCCTGGTGGTCGCGGCGCGGGTCGAGGGGACGGCGCCCGATCGTCTGGCTCAGGCCCTGGCCGAAGGCCGCAGCCCCGAAGGGATCCTGCCCCAGTACCGGCCAGAGCAGCTGTCGGGGGCCTATAACCACGCCTTGCGCAAATCCCAACCGCCCTATCTCCTGCGGCTCACGGCGGCCAGCCGCCGGGCCGTCGAACGGCGCATGTTCGACGCCTCGTACAAGGGCGTAACGGATTTCGTCACCAAATATCTCTGGCCGCGACCGGCCCAACTGGCGACCAAGCTGTGTGCGGTGGCCGGGGTCACGCCCAATCTGGTGACCTGGGCCAGCTTCGCGCTGGTGGTGGTGGCGTTCTGGCTGTTCGCCACGGGGCAGTTCGGCTGGGGCCTGGCGGCGGCCTGGGGGATGACCTTCCTCGACACGGTGGACGGCAAGCTGGCGCGGGTGACCCTGACCTCGTCCCGCCTCGGCAACCTGTTCGACCATGGCATCGACCTGATCCACCCACCCTTCTGGTGGTGGGCCTGGGTCGCCGGGCTGGCCGCGGTCGGTCTGCCTTTGGCCGCGCAGCAGGCGGTCCTGGCCGTGGTCATCGGCGGCTACGTCCTCCAGCGCCTGCAGGAGGGGCTGTTCCTGGCCCTGTTCAAGATCGAGATTCATGTCTGGCGCCGCTTTGACAGCCTGTTCCGCCTGATCACCGCCAGGCGCAATCCCAACCTGGCCATCCTCACCGTCGCCTGGGCGTGCGGCCGTCCCGACCTGGGGCTGCTGGCCGTCGCCTGGTGGACCCTGCTCTGCCTGGGCGTCCATTTCTGCCAGATCGCCCAGGCCTTGCTGGTTCGCCGGCGCACCACCATCCGTTCGTGGCTCGGCTGATGATTCAGTTGGGGCTGATCCGCAACCCGCGCAGCCGGCGCAACCGGGGCGGCGGCGACGAGTTCCGGGACCGTGCCTCGGTGTGGCTGGGCCATCTCTTCGCCGAGCCGCAAAGCCGGGCGGACCTGCTGGAGATCCTGCGCGATTTCGCCCGGCGCGAAGTCGGCCTGGTGGTCATCGACGGTGGCGACGGCACGGTCCGGGAAATCCTGACCGCCCTGCCCCTGGCCTTCGGCGACGCGTTGCCGGCGGTCACCATCCTTGCCTCCGGCAACGCCAACCTGATTGCCGCCGATGTCGGCAGCGGCGGCCGCGGTCCCCGGGCGTTGCAGACGTTGCTGCGCAGCGCCGCCCAGGGGCGCCTGGGCCGCAACATCCGGCGCCGGCCGGTGATCGAGATATCGTGGCCGGAAGACGAAGGGGTGCCGCTGCGCGGGATGTTCTTCGGGGCCGGCGCGTTTACCCGGTCGATCGCCCTGGCCCAGTCCCAGGTTCTCAGCCGGGGCGTGTCCTACGGGCCGTCGGTGGCTCTGACCATCATCTCCTCCGTGGCCAAGGTGCTGCGCGGCCCGGACCGCGAGGCCTGGCTCGCCGGCCTGCCCATGGCGCTTGCTGTCGACGGCGTGGACGGGCCGCCGGGCAACCGCTTCGTCGTGCTGGCGACCACCCTGCACAAGCTGATCTTCGGCATCTGGCCGTTCTGGAACGAGGGGCCGGCGCCGCTACATTATCTCGACGTGGCCGGCCGGCCGGCCCGGCTGGTCAGCGCCGCCCTGTCCCTGCTGAGGGGCCGCCCGGCCCCCTGGCTGCACGGGGCCCCCGACTATCGCAGCGGCTCGGCCACGGTGCTCGACCTGTCCCTGAGCGATCCGTTTGTGCTCGACGGCGAACTCTACCAGCCCGGCGCCAGCGGCCGGATCCAGGTCCGGTCCGGGCCGCTGATCGATTTTGTCGTTCCCTGACGCCGCCGCCGCCGGGATAATGGGCTATGACCGACGCCGTCGATGCATGTCTCGCGGCCGACCTGATCCGACCGCTACCGCCTGAAGTGTCCGGCTTTGCCGGCCACCTGGCGGCCGGGCGGCCGGGCGTTGCCGGCGTGCTGTTCTATGGTTCGGCGCTGTGGACCGGGCGGCTGGACGGCCTGCTCGACTATTATGTCCTGGTCGATCGGCTCGAGGACTGGCACGGGCGGGGGCTGGCCGCCCTGGCCAATCGCCTGCTGCCGCCCAATGTGGAATACCATGAATGGACGGCCGGGGATCGCCGCCTGCGGGCCAAGGTCGCCATCATGACCCTCGACCAGTTTGCCCAGGCGACCGGGATCGGGGCGCTCGACACCACGATCTGGGCGCGGTTCTGCCAGCCTGTTGGCCTGCCTTTCGTCCGTGACGCCGGCGCCCGCGCGGCCATTGTCGCGGCGCTGCATCGGGCGGTGTTGAGCGCCGCCTTCTGGGCCGCCATCCACGGACCGGACGACGGCCCGCCGCAGGCCTATTGGGTAGCCCTGTTCGCCCGCACCTATGCTGCGGAACTGCGGGTCGATCGCGCCCGCGAGCAGGGCGACAGGCCGAGCCGGGCGAGTCAGATCGTTGCTGCCGCAGCGCCGCGCTACGCGGCGCTGCTGTGGCCCGCCTGGGCCGAGCTGGGTCTGGTCGGGGCCGTGCCCGAACCGCATCTGCAGCCGGAGATCGGCTCGGGACGGCGGCGGGTCGCCCGGGTCGGCTGGGCCCTGCGCCATCTCCTGGCCAAGCCGCTGAACGTGGCCCGGCTGGTCAAGGCGGCCTTCACCTTTGACGGCGGCGCCGATTATCTGGCCTGGAAGATCGCCCGCCACACCGGGGTGACGATGACCCTGACGCCATGGCAGCGGCGCCACCCGATTCTGGCGGCGCCGGCCCTGTTGTGGCGGCTGTGGCGGCTTGGCGTGTTTCGCTGAGCCGCCTCAGGCCGTTGCCGCCTGGGGCAGGGCGTCCGCGCCAGCACCGGGAATGAGGCCGAATTCGCGGCCGATCGCGGCGAACAGGTCGAGGGCGAAATCGATCTGGGCGGTGCTGTGGGCCGCGCTGACGCTGGAGCGCAACAGCGAGTGATTGTTCGGCGTCGCCGGCGGCAGGGCCAGATTGAGATAGAGCCCGGCATTCAGAAGGCGGTTCCAGAACATGATCGCCGTCTCCCGGTCGGGCAGGGCGACCGAGACGATGGGCGAGACTTCCGGGCCAACCTGGAAGCCCAGGGCGCCCAGGCCGCCATGCAGCCGCTTGGCATTGTTGCGCAGGCGGGTCCGCAGGCCGGGCCGGCTTTCCATCTGATGCAGGGCCTGGATCGTCGAGGCGATGACCGAGGGCGGCAGCGAGGCCGTGAACATATAGGGCCGGCAGGCCACCCGCAGCATGTCGAAGCCATCGATGTCGGCGACGCAGAAGCCGCCGACGCTGCCCAGGCTCTTGGAGAACGTGCCGACCACGAAATCGACATCCGCCTCGACTCCGGCGGCCTCCGCCAAGCCACGGCCGTTCTCGCCCAGTACGCCCAGGGAATGGGCCTCGTCGACCAGGAGATAGGCGCCGGTCTCGCGCTTGACCGCGGCGATTTCCGCCAGCGGCGCCGAATCGCCCAGCATCGAATAGATGCCTTCGACGACGATCAGCTTCTCGCCCGGCTTGTCGGCCAGGCGGCGCATCCGCTTGTAAAGGTCGTCCGGATCATTGTGCCGGAAGCGCACCACCTCGGCATGACCGAGGCGGCAGCCGTCATAGATGCTGGCATGGCTGTCGGCGTCGATGATCAGGTGGTCCTCGCGCCCGGCCAGGGTCGACAGGATGCCCAGATTGGCCTGATAGCCGGTGCTGAAAACCATGCAGTGGCGCCGGCCGAAATACCGCGCCAACTCGCTCTCCAGGCGCTTATGGCCGTCATAGCTGCCATTGGCGATGCGCGATCCGGTGGTGCCGGTGCCTTGGGCTTCGACCGCTTCGACCGACTTGCGGATGCAGGTCGGGTCATAGGTCAGGCCGAGATAGTTGTTGGTCCCGAGCAGGATCGTCCGGCGTCCGTTCACCACCCCTTCGGTCGGTGACAGGATGGCATCGAACTTGATCGAGAAGGGGTCGTAGCCGACGCTCTTCAGCTTCTCGTACGCATCACGCAGCGGCGCGAACTTTGCGAGAATTGACATGGTTACCCCTGCGCCTTCAGTTCGTCTAAAGTCCTGATCAGATCACCAACCGTTTCAACCTCGGCAATGCGGTCCAGTGGCACCGAAATATCCAGGTCGTCCTCGATCGCCATCACGAAGTCCATCACCGCCAGTGAGTCGAGACCCAGATCGCGGACGATATTGGTCTGGTCCGAGATCGGAACGGGTTCAGGAAGCAAGGCACTCAACTGCTTCAGAACGATCGCTCTGATCTGATCCGACACACTTTCCATTTTGACCGCAGACAACCCGCCCACTTTCACCGAACCGCCCCAGATGCCGCCGTCAACGCCGGCCAGATGTCACAATTTTGTATAATAGCTCCACCTTGAAGCGATGCAAGCAATGCCATCAAATGCGCTGGTGCGTTGCACGATTTGCATCCATCCCGGTCGATGATTCAACGCGGCCTGGGCCCCGCATCGGCGGGGACTGGTCGACACAATAATGCAAAAGATACCCCAAGGTTCCAAACGGCGGTTACCGCAGCCAACTGTTCCGGCGGTACCACGCGACCGTTTCCGCGAATCCCTCATGCAGCCCAATCGACGGTTGCCACAATGATTTCGGCGGCATCTCCGTCGGGTGTACCGACCAGTCGGGATGGAGGATTTCGCGCGCCTTTCCGGGACCAAAAATTCCCGGCCGGCGCAGCACCAGGGCCGTTCCTCCGGCCAGCCGCCCGGCCAGGCGCACCACTGCCGGGGGCACCTGAACGAAGCGCGGCTCCAAGCCCTGGGCGGCCGCGGCGGCGGCCATGATCTCGGTCATGGCATAGCCCGACGGGTTGGGGTCGGCCAGGGCATAGTGGCAGGTGTCGTCGTCGTCCCGCTCGGCCAGGGCCACAATGGCGGCCACCACGTCGTCGACATGGATCACGGCGATCCGCCCCTCCGGGCGGCCGGCGACCGGTGTGATCGGCAGCCGGGCCGCCCTGAAGATGGCCAGGCTTTCCCGGTCGCCGGGACCGTAAATGGCCGGCGGTCTAAGCGTGGTGAGACGGCGGCCGGGCGGCAGGTGGCGAACCGCCTCGATCTCGCCGGCGCGCTTGCTTGCGGCATAGGCCGACAGGTGGGGGGCCCGGGCCGCCAGGGACGAGATGACGATGACCTGCGCCCCCGGGGCGGTGCCGGCGCAGGCGTCGACCAGGCGGCCGGTGCCGTCGCGGTTGACCGCCAGAAAGGCCGCGGCGCCCATGGCCTTGATCAGACCGGCCGCGTGAACCACCAGGGTTGCACCGGCGCACAGGCGCTGCAGGGCGGCCGGGTCGTCGAGATCGCCAGGAACAACTTCAATGGCATGGCCGGACCAGGCGGGACAGGTCGGGTCCCTGCGGGCGAGGATGCGGACGTCCCAGCCGCTGGCCAGCAGGGCGGCCACCAGGCGTCCCCCCAGGAATCCTGTTGCACCGGTCACTGCGGCCAGGCGGGCCGCCATGTCAGCTGGCGTAAGCCGCCCGCGGCGGGTCGGCGATCAGGGCGCCGGAAAGGTACAGCGCCTTGGCCCGGCTGCGGGACAATTTGCCGGACGAGGTCTGGGGCAGGCTATGGGGCGGCACCAGCACGACATCGACGGCGATGCCGTGGCGCGAGCGGAACAGCCCGGCGACCGCTTCGCGCAGGGCCTCGCGCAATTCGGGGCGGGTTGCCCGGGACTGGACCAGGGCGACCACCGTCTCGCCGTCGTCGCCATCGACCGAGAAGGCGGCGACATCGCCCGAGCGCAGCCCGTCGATTTCGCTTTCCGCCGACCATTCCAGGTCCTGCGGCCACAGATTGCGCCCGTTGACGATGATCAGGTCCTTGGCCCGGCCGGTAATCACCACCTGGCCCCCGGTGAGGTAGCCGAGGTCGCCCGTATCCAGCCAGCCCTCGGCCGAGAGAACCCGGGCGGTCTCCTCGGGCTGGCCGAAATAGGCCTTCATCAGGCTGGGGCCGGCGGCAAAGAGCCGGCCGACCCGGCGTTCGGGCAAGGCCTCGCCGTCGGTGCCGCGGACCACGACGCGGTGCCCGGGCAGCACCGGGCCGCAGCGCATGAATTCCCGGGTCCGCCTGGTGGTGGCGGTCGCCGGTCGGGCGACGCCGTCGTCTTCCACCGCGGCAAGGTCGACCGGATCGACCCCGATGCCCTGACCCAGCGGCGCGAAGCTCAAGGCCAGGGTTGCTTCGGCCATGCCGTAGCTGGCGGTGAAGGCGCCGGGGGTGAAGCCGCGTGGGGCGAAGCGCTCGGCGAAGCGACGCAGCACCGCCGGACGGATCATGTCGCCGCCGCTGCCGGCGACGCGCCAACTGCCGAGATCCAGATGGTCCGTGGCCGCCGTCTCGGCGCGCCGGGCGCACAGCTCATAGCCGAAGGACGGGCTATAGGACAGCGTTGCCCGGTTGCGGCTGATCAGGTCCAGCCAGACCAGGGGACGCCGGGCAAATTCCCGGGTCGGCATCAGGTCGATGGACAACTGGCAGGTCAGGGGCACGAAGACACAGCCGACCAGGCCCATGTCGTGATAGAGCGGCAGCCAGGACGAGCCGCGGTCGCGCGGCCCGATGCCCAGGCCGTCGACGGCCATGGCCCGGGTATTGGCCAGAAGGGCGCTCTGGGTCACCGCGACGCCGAGCGGAAAGCGCGTGCTGCCCGACGAGAATTGCAGGTAGCTGAGGCCGTCCGGATCCGGCACCGGCAGCGCCACGTGGTCGGCCTCCAGGCCGTCGAGCTGGGCGATGGTGCCTGTGTGCACCAGTTCCAGGCCGTGTCCGGCGGCGTCCAGCCAGTCGCCCAGGGCCGCCGGGCCGAACGCCGCCCGGGCACCGGCGCGCCGCAGCATGCGGCCCAGATGATCGACATAGCCGTCGCGGCCGCCAAAAGCTGCCGGCAGGGGCAGGGGCGTCGGCACCAGGCCGGCATATTGGCAGGCATAGAAGACGCGCAGGAAATCGGCGTCCGATTCGGCAATGGCGGCGACCCGGTCGCCGGGCGCCAGCCCCGCGGCCAGCAGGCGGCGGGCGAGGACCAGCGCCTGGCGGCGCAGGTCGCGGTAGGGCAGGGCTTCGACCAGTTCGCCCTTGCCCGAATAGAAATTGACCCCGGCCAGGCCTTGGGCGGCATAGTCCAGCGCTTCCGCAACCGTGGCGAAATCGGATAGGCGCTGGGGCAGCTCGGGACTGGTACTGGGGGTCGGAATCATCAGCGAGCGATCACGGGGCCAAAGCGGTTCGAGTCGCATGCAGCTATCAGACCGGCCGCCCTGG
>JAJFJE010000407.1 GCA_021774355.1 Alphaproteobacteria bacterium | reverse complement strand
TCTTGCCGATCCCGGTGCCGGCCTCGGCCAGGACCAGGCGCGGCATGCCCGCGGCCTCCCGGGGGGCAAAGGCCTCCGCCACCGCGGCGGCATAGGCCGCCTGGTCGGGCCGCGTCTCGGCCCCAGGGCCGAGCAGATTGGCCAGGGCCGCCCGCGCTTCCGCGCCGCTGACCGCCAGCCCGGGGGGCGGCGGCCGTGGCGGCGCCTCGTCCCATTCCGGCAAGGCCGACCACACGTCGAGCCCCGAGCCCCGGCCTTCGCCGCCATCGCGCCGCCCCAGGGCGCGCAGCACCGCCGGGGCCCACAGCCAGCCGGCCTGGCCCATGGTGAAGGCGATGCGGGCCGCCCGCGCCGGGGATTTTTCCACCGCCAGGTCCCGCAGCAGCAGGCGCGCCGCCCGCTGCAGGATCATGGCCTCGTCAAAGGCGTCGCCGGGCGGCGGCAGGCCCAGGGCCTGGGCCAGGCCGCCCGCGGTCGGAATGCAGAACTGAGCCGGCCGGACGAAAGCGAATAGTTCCAGAACGTCGTAAGCCCGGGCCAGGGCGACGCCCAGCCGGGCGGCGGTGGCCGGTCCGTGGGCGACCAGGACCGGCCGTTCCTGGACCAGGCGCCGGACCGCCGCCAGCCCGAGTTCGGCCAGTTCGCCGTCGCCGCGGGCGACCACCGCGCCGCCGACCCGGGCGATCAGGGCAGGCGGCGCCTCGGGCGGCTGGTCGGCCGCGGGGAAAGCCGTCGAATCGGACATGCTGGCATCATAGCGGCGCCGGCCATTGGCGCCAGCAGCGGCGCCCTACTCGCCGTCCAGTTCGTCCATCGCCTCGTCGGAGAAGCCGAAATGGTGGCCGATCTCGTGGATCAGCACCTCGCGGATCAGGTCGCCCAGGGCGACCCCGGTCTCGCACCATTCGTCGAGGATCGGCCGGCGATAGAGAAAGATCATGTCCGGCTCGGCCGTCGGCATGGTGACGGACTTGTCGGTCAGCGGCACGCCGCGATAGATCCCGGTCAGGGTGAAGGGGTCGTCGAGGCCCATCTGGTCGAGGGTCGCTTCATCGGCGAACTCGGCCACCCGCACCACCACGTCTTTCACCTTGTCCCGCAAATGGCCCGGAATCTCGGCGAAGGCCTGGCCGGCCAGGGCCTCTATGTCCTCGAGGCTCGGCGCCAGCATCTTGTCAAGGAACTTGGCGTGCGTCATCGCCAGCACGTTAGCCGCTTGCGATGCTGCCGCAAACCCCTAGTCTTTGGGCTCTGTCAGGAGACCGGCCATGAGCGAAAAACTGACCCCGGACGAGCGCGCCAAGGCCTTGGCGGCGCTGGTGAAATGGCAGGCCGTGGAGGGCCGCGACGCGCTCTCCCGCCAGCTCGTGTTCAAGAATTTCGGCGAGGCCTTCTCGTTCATGACGCGGGTTGCCCTGGCCGCCGAAAAACTCGATCACCACCCGGAATGGTTCAATGTCTACCGCACCGTCGACATCGTGCTGGCGACCCATGAGTGCGGCGGCCTGTCCGAACGCGACGTCAAGATGGCCGGCCTGATCGATCGCTACGCGGCCGCCTACGGCTTGTGAATCCGGTCGATCTCGGCCAGGGCCGCCGGCGCCTCGAGCGCGGCGGAGGGCGGCACCATGTGCCCCAGCGCGGCTTCGCGGCGGGCGATATAAAGCGTCGCCCCGACGATCACCGCCGCCCCCGCGAAGGTCCAGTGGTCGGGAATCTCGTCGAACAGCAGCACGCCGAACAGCACCGCGAAGAGCAGCTTGGAATATTCGAAAGGCGCCACCAGGCTGGCCTCGGCGTCGCGGAAGGCGCGGATGTAGCAGGCCTGGGCCGAGGCGCCGAAGATCCCCGTCAGCAGCAGGAACACCAGCTCCTGGCCGGTCGGCGTCTGCCACACCAGCGCCGCGGGAACCGCCGAGATGACGGTCGAGAACACGCCAAAATAGAACAACATGGTCATCGGCCGGTCGTTCTTGGCCATGGTCTTGATCAGGGCGACGGAGACCGCCACCAGAAAGGTGCCGAGCAGCGCGATCAGCAGGGTGGGATCGGTCGAGGCCGAGGGCCGCACCATGATCAGGACCCCGGCAAAGCCGATCAGGGTGGCGCTCCAGCGGCGGATCCGCACGGTTTCCCCGAGAAACAGCGCCGCCAGGACGATCAGGAACAGCGGATTGGCAAAGCCGATCGCCGTGACCTGGGCCAGCGGCAGATGAACGACGCTGTAGAACATCAGCAGCATCGCCGCGGTTCCGGTCAGGCCCCGGGCGATCTGCAGCGCCGGCCGGTTGGTGCGCACGGCCCCCCAGCCGGCGGCATAGGCGAAGGGTGCGACAGTGGCAAAGCCGCTGATGGCGCGGAAAAAGGCGATCTGGAAGGCATCGAGCCGCGGCCCGACCAGCTTGGCCGCGACCGCCATGGCGGTGAACAGCAGGGCCGATGCGAGCATCCACAAGATGCCTCGCAGGCTGCGGGGCAGGCGATGAAAGCGTTGCCGAAGCTCCCCCATCGCCTCAGGCCATGGTGATGACGAGCTTGCCCGTGGCCTGGCGGTCGATCAGGGCGCGAAGCGCGGCGCCGCCCGCGGCCAGGGGATAGGTGGCGCTGACATGGGGCCGGATCCGCCCCGCCTGGTGGAGCGCGGCCAGGGCGTCGAGATTGGCCTGGGCGAGGCCCGGCTCGCGCGCTGTGAAGGCCCCCCAGAACACCCCGACAATGGCGCAGCCCTTGAGCAAAGCGAGGTTCAGGGGGACTGATGGAATCGACCCGGCAGCGAAGCCGACGACCAGGAAACGGCCGTTCCAGGCGATCGAGCGCAAGGCCGCCTCGGAATAGGCGCCGCCGACCGGATCGTAGATCACGTCCGGGCCGGCCGGGCACAGGGCTTTGAGCGCCTGGCGCAGATCGTCCGCGCCATAGTCGATGACGGCGTCGGCGCCATGGTCCCGGGCCACCGCCAGCTTGGCCGGCGACGACGCCGCGGCGATCACCCGGGCGCCCAGGGCCTTGCCCAGTTCGACCGCCGCCAGGCCGACCCCGCCCGCCGCGCCCAGCACCAGCAGGGTCTCGCCCGGGCGCAGTTGGGCCCGTTGGACCAGGGCATGATAGGTCGTGCCATAGGTGAACACGAAGGCGGCCGCCGTGATGTCGTCCATCCCCGCCGGGGTGCGGCTGACCTGCGCGGCATCGACCACCAGGTCCTCGGCAAAGGCGCCCCAGCCGGGCAGGGCGATCACCCGGTCGCCGGGCGCGAAGCGGTCGACCCCGGGGGCCACCTCCAGCACCGTACCGGCGCATTCGCCGCCCGGCGCGAAGGGCAGCGGCGGCTTGAACTGGTATTTGTTCGCGATCATCAGGGTGTCGGGGAAATTCACCCCGGCCGCGCGCACCCGCATGCGGATCTGGCCCGGACCCAGGGGGGCCGCGGCCTGGTCCGTGACCACCAGGGTCTCGGGCGGGCCGAACGACGTACACAGCAGGGCCTTGGGCATCTCACCCCCTTACGCAACGGTCATGCAAAGACACCCTCGGCCAGCCGGACGACACCGACCGGGACGTGGCCCCAGGTCGTCACCGGGGCCTCGAGCAGATCGGCGACCTCGCCCCGGCGGGCGGGGGCGAGCGCGCCCAGATGGTCGAGCAGGCCGGCCGCCAGGACCGCCGCGGCGCGGCCGGCACCGTCGTCGACCTTCAAGGCAAAGCCCAGGCCCTGGTCGGGCAGGAGCCCGACATAGACACCTTCGGCGCCCAGCTTGACCACGGCGCCGCCGCTTGCCGCCCGGATCAGCCGGGTGCAGGGCCGGCCGCTGCCCGCGACCAGATCGGGATGGGCGGCCATCGCCGCCACCAGGGCCCGTGCCGCCGCCGCCCGGCGCGGCATCAGGCTTGCCGGAACCGCCAGGCGGGCCATCGCGGCGGCCACCGCGGCCAGGGGCAGGAAC
Source organism: Alphaproteobacteria bacterium (assembly GCA_021774355.1). Lineage (GTDB taxonomy): Bacteria > Pseudomonadota > Alphaproteobacteria > Zavarziniales > Zavarziniaceae > JAJFJE01. The sequence continues at coordinate 15,394 of JAJFJE010000407.1, read as the reverse complement.
GGGTTGGGCGCGGCGCAGCCGTCGACGCCCCAGGGCGGCGCAGCCTCCAGCCCGCATAGCCCGACCAGCGTGTCAAACACCGCCTCCTGCACCGCATGGCCGCGCTGTTCGTAGCCCGCCAGAGGCCGCCCCAGATGGCGTGCCAGGGTCAGGAACCCGGCATGCTTGCCGGAGCAATTATTGTGCAGGGCGCACGGCGCCTGTCCCTGGCGGATCAGCGCCTCGGCACTTGGGCCATGCATCGGCGCATGGGCCGGACAGGCAAGCATGGTCATATCCATGCCCTGGCGCGCCAGCCAGGCCGCCACCGCCTCGGTATGCATGGGTTCGCCCGAATGACTGGCGCAGGCGAGCGCCAGTTCCGCCGGGCTCAGCCCCGCCGCCGCCGCAGCCCCGCTTTCGAGCAAGGGCAGGGCCTGGATCATCTTGATGGCCGAGCGGGGAAACACCGGTTGGACGACATTGCCCAGGCTGAGCCGCACCGTGCCGTCGCCGTCGACCACGTGAAGCGCGCCCCGATGGCGGCTTTCGACATGGCCGCCCCGGGTCGTCTCGACCAGGATCGGATTGCCGCTCATCGCAGGTCCTCTTCCGGATAGACCCCCCACAGGGCGCTGCGCGGCAGCCAGCCGGTGTAGGACTGGATCTCGACCTTGCACCAGGGTCCGCCGCAGCGGGTCAGGCGGACGACGACGCCCGCTTCGAGGCGGGCCACCGGGCGGGCCGCCTCGTCCGCCTCGGCCCGCAGGGCAACCGTGTCCCGGCCCTCGACCAGGGCGGTGCGCTTGCCCGAGAGCAGGCTTTTGTGCACCCAGCCCAGGGTGCCGTCGACATCGCGGATGCGCCGCCAATATTCGAACTCGGCGACGATCTCGACCGGCAGGCCGTTGCGGACATATTTCCAGGCGATCGGATATTGCGGCCCCGGTCCCGAGCGGACGTTGATTTCGCTCGATCCCAGCGAGGCGAAGCGGGGCAAGGGCAGGCCGCCGCCCTCGCTCTGCGCGGCGGCCGGCGCGGCGCCGGCGCCCAGGACCGCAGCGCCCAGCAGGGCCCCGAGGGCAAGGCGCCGAACCATGGAGTCGCCGACCGGTGCGACGGACTGTCGAGGGGGCTGCATGCCCGCCACTGTGGGTGGCCGGGCAGCCAGGGTCAAGCGCAGGGAAGGACAGGGGAGCGCGGCATTCGAGGGCCTTTGTCGAGGGCGACAAAGCTGCTAGGAAGAGCGCGAGGCGCTGTGCGCCGCCCGCCTGTGCCGCCCCAGGCGGCCGCTTTCTCCCGGGGGAGACCCAGGCCGATGCCGACCAAAAAGCCGCTGGTGATCGTCACGCGCAAGCTGCCCGACGCGATCGAGACGCGGATGATGGAATTGTTCGATACCCGGCTCAATCCGGACGACCATGCCTTCACCCAGGCCGAACTGGTCGAAGCCGTGGCCCAGGCGGATGTGCTGGTGCCGACCGTGACCGACCGCATCGACGGCCGCATCCTGGCCCATGCCAACCCCAATCTGCGCCTGATCGCGTCGTTCGGCACCGGTGTCGACCACATCGACCTGGCAGCGGCGCGGCAGCGCGGCATCACCGTGACATCGACCCCCGGGGTCCTGACCGAAGATACCGCCGACATGACCATCGCCCTGATCCTGGCGGTGTCGCGGCGCCTTGCCGAAGGCGAGCGGGTGGTGCGCGAAGGCCGGTGGGTCGGCTGGTCGCCGACCTGGATGCTGGGCCACCGGATCTGGGGCAAGCGCCTGGGCATTGTCGGCATGGGCCGCATCGGCCGCGCTGTGGCGCGCCGGGCCAAGGCCTTCGGCATGTCGATCCACTATCACAACCGCAACCGGCTGAGCCCGGAGATCGAGCAAGAGGTCGAGGCGACCTTTTGGGAAAGCCTCGACCAGATGCTGGCGCGCATGGACATCATCTCGGTCAATTGCCCCCATACGCCGGCGACCTATCACCTGTTGTCGGCGCGGCGCCTGAAGCTGCTGCAAAAGCAGGCGATCGTCGTCAACACGGCGCGCGGCGAGGTGATCGACGAAAATGCCCTGACCCGCATGCTGGTTGCCGGCGACCTCGCCGGTGCCGGCCTCGACGTGTTCGAGCACGAGCCGGCGGTCAATCCCAAGCTGGTCCGCCTCGACAACGTCGTGCTGCTGCCCCATATGGGCTCGGCCACCATCGAGGGCCGCTTGAACATGGGCGAAAAAGTCATCGTCAACATCAAGACCTTCGTGGATGGCCACCGCCCGCCCGACCGGGTGCTCGAAGGGCTCATTTGAGACGAGCCTATTCGGCGGGCAGAGCGGCGCGCCGGGGGCGGCCCGCCAGCCGGTGAATCGCCCCCGGGCCGATCACGTGGGTGTCGAACGCCCCCGGGAACAGGCGGCGGATCGCCGGGTCGCGCACCTCCAGGCCGCCGGCATAGGCCCCGAAGGCGGGCAGCAGCAGGCGCTCGCCATCGGCAACGAAGCAGCGGGCGGTGATCGCGCGGCCCCGGACCGTCACCCTGGCCTTGGGATGGAAATGCCCGGCGATCCACGGCCCCCGGCATGCCGACGGATCGTGAATCAGCGCCACCGGGCCCAGCTCGAGGCACTCGGCAACCCGCCCCGGCAGGCTGGCCGGCAGCGCCGGGTCGTGATTGCCGGCAACCCAGACCAGGTCGGCCGTGGCCGCCAGGCGCCCGAGGCGCTGGCGGACCAGGGGATCGAGCCGGGCGGGTCCGCCGGCGTCGTGAAAACTGTCGCCCAGGGCGACCACCCGGCGCGGACCGTGGCGGCCGATCGCCCCTTCCAGCCCGTCCAGGGTGACCAGGCTGTCATAGGGCGGCAGCAGCACGCCGCGGGCGGCAAAGCTCGAACCCTTCTCGAAATGCAGGTCGGCGACGACCAGCACCCCCGCCTCCGGCGCGAACACGGCACCGCTGGGGTCGAGTTCCAGGCGCAGCCCGGCCAGGGTGACGGCGCTCACCGGGCGGCCTCCGCAAGCAGCGCTGCCGCGGCCTCGGCCAGCAGCATATCGGTCGCCGCCCCGCGCACCGATTCGCGGCCAATATCGAGCAGCACGGGGACGGCCAGCGGCGACACGCGGGCCAAGGGCCGGTGGCAGATGGCGCCCTTGACCCGCCTCAGCATGTCGCCCAGCCGGCGGATATCGAGCAGCCCGGCGGCGGCATCGGCATAGGTCGCCTGCAGCAGGATGTGGTCTGGTTCGTGGCGGCGCAGGACGTCATAGATCAGGTCCGAGGAAAAGGTCACCTGGCGACCATTCTTGGTCTCGCCGGGATAGCGCCGCTCGATCAGCCCGGCAATCACCGCATTGGTCCGGAAGGTTCGCTTCATGAGGTTCGATTCGGCAAGCCAGGCCTCCAGATCATCGCCCAGCATGTCCTCGTCGAACAGGGCCGGCAGGTCGGCCCTGCCGGCATCCTTGAGCGACCAGGCGGCCAGGGCATAGTCGCTGGCGACAAAGCCGAGCGGGCCGAGGCCCGCCCGTTCCATCCGCCGGGTCAGCAGCATGCCCAGTGTCTGATGGGCGAGCCGGCCCTCGAAGGGATAGGCGACCAGGTAGAACTTGTCCGCCCGGGGAAAGGTCTCGACCAGCAACTGGTGTTCGCCCGGCAGGACCGAGTAGCGGCGCTGCAGCGCCAGCCATTCGGTGACCGGTGCAGGCAGCCGCCGCCACTGCCCCGGATGGGCGAGCAGGTGGCGCACCTTGGCCGCCAGAAAGGTCGACAGGGGGAACTTCCCGCCTTCGTAGGACGGCACCTTGGGTGCTTCGGCAGCGGATTTCCGGACCATCGCCGTGGTCTCGTCGAGGCCGCGGAATTCCAGCACCAGGCCGGCAAAGACGAAGCTGTCGCCCGGCACCAGCTGGTCGATGAACCATTCCTCGATCTCGCCCAGCATGCGCCGGCCCAGGCGTACCTTGAGCATCGGCGCCTCGACGATGGTGCCCACATTCAGCCGGTACTGGCGGGCGATTCCGCCGTGGCTGATGCGCCAGATGTCGCCCACCTTGCGTATGCGGGCGAAGCGCTCATAGCGCCGGAGGGCATAGCCGCCCGTCGCGACATAATCGACCACCCGGTCGAAGGTGCGGCGGTCCAGCCCGGCATAGGGCGCCGCCCGGACGATCTCGTCGTAGAGCGCCGCGTCGGAAAAGCCGCCGCCCACGGCACAGCCGAGGACATGCTGGGCGAGCACGTCCAGGGCGCCGCTGCGCATCGCTTCCGGATCGAGCGCGCCTTCGTCGATCGCCGCCAGCGCCGCCTCGCATTCCAGCACCTCGAAGCGGTTGGCCGGCACCATCAGGGCCCGGCTGGGGGCGTCCAGCCGGTGGTTGGCCCGGCCGATGCGCTGGATCATGCGCGCCGCCCCCTTGGGCGCCCCGACCTGGATCACCAGGTCGACGGCCCCCCAGTCGATGCCGAGGTCGAGGGTCGAGGTGCACACCACCGCCTTCAGCCGGCCCGCGGCCATCGCCGCCTCGACCTTGCGCCGCTGTTCCGGGGCAAGACTGCCATGGTGCAGGGCAATGGCCAGGGCGTCGTCGTTCAGCGCCCACAGGGACTGGAACAGAAATTCGGCCTGGGAGCGGGTATTGACGAAGATCAGGCTGGTGCCGGCCCCGGCGACCGCCTGGAGAATGGCCCTGAGCGCGTAGCGGGCGGAATGGCCGGACCACGGAATTTCGCCGTCCGGGGTCAGGATGCGGGCCTCGGGCGGAGCCCCCGGCGCGCCTTCGACCAGGACCGCCTGGTCCACCGCGGGACCCACGACCCAGCGCAACAGGCGCCCGCGGTCGGCCACGGTCGCCGACAGGCCGACCCGCCGCAGCCCGGGGGCCAGGGATGCGATGCGTTCCAGGCCGAGCGCGAGCAGGTCGCCGCGCTTGCCCGCCCACAGGGCATGGGCCTCGTCGATCACCACATGGCGCAGGCCGCCGAACATCGCGGCCGCTTCGTCGAAGGACAGCAGCAGGGCGATCTGTTCCGGCGTGGTCAGGAGAATATCGGGCGGGCGCAGCCGCTGGCGCTGGCGCTTGCCCGGGGGCGTGTCGCCGCTACGCGTCTCGATCGAGACCGCCAGGCCCATCTCGGCAACCGGCTGGGTGAGGTTGCGCGCGACATCGACCGCCAGGGCCTTGAGCGGCGACACATAGAGGGTGTGGAGCCCCCGGCCGCCACCCTGTTCCGCCAGTTCCACCAGGCTGGGCAGGAAGCCGGCCAGGGTCTTGCCGCCCCCGGTCGGGGCCACCAGCAGGGCCGAGCGGCCAGCCCTGGCCGCCTCCAGCATGGCCAGCTGATGGCTGCGGATCTGCCAGCCACGGCCGGCAAACCAGGCGGCAAATCGCGCCGGCAACAGGTCGGCCGGCGGCTCGGGGCGGGATCTGGCGGACATCGGGCGTGAGTGTGGCATTGCGCCCGGGCCTTGGCGAGAGCCGGCGCAGCCGCCACACTGCGGGAATGAGCGCCACCACCCTGCTGCGCCCGACTCCGTCCGGCCTCTATTGCGCGGCCGGCGACTTCCATGTCGACCCGACCCGGGCGGTGGCCCGCGCGGTCATCACCCATGGCCATGGCGACCATGCCCGGGCCGGCCACGGCGCGGTCCTGACCACCCGGGAAACCGCCGCCATCATGCGCAGCCGCTATGGCGACGGCTGCGCCGGGCGGATCGACGAAACGCCCTATGGCCAGGTGGTCGACCTGGGCGGCCTGCGCCTGCGCCTGGTGCCCGCCGGCCATGTCCTGGGCAGCGCCCAACTGGTGGTCGAGCAGGGTGGCGCCCGGGTGGTCGTCTCCGGCGACTACAAGCGGCGGCCCGACCCGACCTGCCTGCCCTTCGAACCGGTGTCCTGCGACCTGTTCATCACCGAGGCCACCTTTGCCTTGCCGGTGTTCCGCCATCCGCCGGCAGCCGACGAGATCGCCCGCCTGCTCGCGTCGGTCCGGCGGTTCCCGGAACGCTGCCATCTGGTCGGGGCCTATGCCTTGGGCAAGGCTCAGCGGGTGATCGCCCTGCTGCGCCAGGCCGGCTGGTCGCGGCCGATCTATCTCCATGGCGCGCTGCTCGCCCTCTGCGCCCTCTATGAACAGCTCGGCGTCGCCCTGGGACCCCTGCTGCCGGTGCCCGAGGGGCTCAAAAACGCCCTGGCCGGCGAAATCGTGCTGTGCCCGCCCGGCGCCCTCAACGACCGCTGGTCGCGCGGCCTGGCCGATCCGGTGACTGCCGCCGCGTCGGGCTGGATGCGGGTACGGGCACGGGCCCGGCAGCGCGGCGTCGAGCTGCCCCTGATCATTTCCGATCACGCCGACTGGGACGAGTTGACCGGCACCATCGCCGAACTGGCGCCCGGCGCGGTGTGGGTGACCCATGGCCGGGACGACGCCCTGGTCCATTGGTGCGGGACCCGCGGTCAGCCGGCCCAGGCCCTGGCCCTGGCCGGCGATGACGACGACCACGACTGATGCAGCGTTTCGCCGCCCTGCTGGACGACCTGACCTACCATGATCAGCGCAACGGCAAGCTGCGCCTGATCGCCGATTATCTGCGGACGACGCCGGACCCCGACCGGGGCTGGGCGCTGGCGGCCCTGACCGACGGCCTGGACATGCCCCACGCCCAGCCGGCGCTGATCCGCAGCCTGGCGGCCGAGCGGCTCGACCCGGTGCTGTTCGCCCTGTCTTATGATTATGTCGGCGACCTTGCCGAGACCGTTGCCTTGCTGTGGCCTGTGGCTGGCCCGGGGCACCCCCCGCCCCTGGGCGAATTGATCGCGACCCTGGGCCGTACCGGCAAGGCGGCGATGCCCGGGGTCGTGGCCGGCCTGCTCGACCAGCTGGACACGACCGGCCGCTGGGCCCTGCTGAAACTCCTGACCGGGACCTTGCGGGTCGGCGTCTCGGGCCGCCTCGCCCGGCTTGCCGTGGCCCAGTTCGGCGCCGTCGATCCGGCCGCGATCGAGGACCTGTGGCCATCGGCCACCGCGCCCTTCACCGCCCTGCTGGCCTGGGTCGAAGGCCGCGGGCCGCGGCCGGCAAACCCGGGGGGCAGCGCCTTCCGCCCGGTCATGCTGGCCCACGCGCTCGACGAGGCCACGCGCGCCACCCTGGTGCCCGGCGACTTCTGCGCCGAATGGAAATGGGACGGCATCCGGGTCCAGGCGGCGGTGTCGGGCCCCGCGCGCCGGCTCTATTCGCGCAACGGCGAGGACCTGTCGGCGGCCTTTCCCGACCTCGTCGGGGCCCTCGATTTCGAGGGCGTGGTCGATGGCGAATTGCTGGTTCTCGCCGGCCCGGCCGTCGCCCCCTTCGCCGACTTGCAGAAGCGGCTGAACCGCAAGACCCCCGGCGCGAAGCTGATGCGCGAACGGCCCGCCCGGCTGCGCGCCTATGACCTGCTGTTCGACGGTCCCGAGGATCTCCGGCCCCTGCCCTTCAGCCACCGCCGCCAACGCCTCGAGGCCATGATCGGCAGCGGCCGGCCGGGGCTCGACCTGTCGCCGCTGATCGCCTTTGCCGATTGGGACGACCTGGCCCGGCGCCGCGCCGACACGACGGGAACCGCCATCGAGGGGGTGATGCTGAAACGCCGGGACAGCCCCTATCTGGCCGGCCGGCCCCGCGGGCTGTGGTGGAAGTGGAAGCGCGACCCCCATCTGGTCGATGCCGTGCTGATGTATGCCCAGCGCGGCCACGGCAAGCGCTCGTCGGACTACGCCGACTTCACCTTCGGGGTGTGGGCCGATGGCGACCGCCTGGTGCCCGTGGGCAAGGCCTGTTTAGGTTTCACCGACGCGGCGCTGGAGCACCTGGACCGCTGGGTCCGCGGCCATCTGGTCAAGCGCTACGGCCCGGTTGCCGAAGTCAGCGCCGGCCTGGTCCTGGAGATCGCCTTCGAGGGGCTGCAGCACTCGACCCGCCACCGTTCGGGCATCGCCCTGCGCTTCCCCCGCATCCACCGCATCCGCTGGGACAAGCCGGCGGCCGAGGCCGACCGGTTGGACGCGTTGCTGGCGCTGCTGGGATAGCGCGCAGGCGACACTGCGGGGCCGGGCCGCTTGATGGCGAAAGGCGTCAGCCGGCCAGGCCCCGACGCAGCGCATCGGCGATTTTCGCCATGGCCTCGCGGGCCGCCGGAACCACCCCGGCCAGGGCAATGAAGCCGTGGATAAGACTGGGAAACTCCAGGGTGTCGACAGCCACCCCGGCAGCCTCCAGGCGGGCGGCATAGGCCCGGCCCTCGTCCTGCAGCGGGTCGAAGCCGGCGATGACCACGGCGGCCGCCGGCTGGCCGTCCAGGGACGGCGCCTTGATCACGGCAAAGCGGGGATCGTCGCCAGGCATCCCGCCCGGCGCGTAATGGCCCATGAACCAGCGCATCATGGCGGCGGTCAGCAGGAAGCCCTCGCCATAGGCGGTTCGTGACGGATAGTCGCCATCGCCATCGGTCACCGGATAGATCAGCAACTGGAACCGCGGCATCGGCTCGCCCGCCGCCTGGGTCTGCTGGCAGATCACCGCCGACAGGGCGGCGCCCGCCGAATCCCCGGCCACCGCCAGACGGGCCGGATCGGCCCCGAGCGACGCCGCATTGGCCGCCAGCCAGCGCCACGCCGCCAGGCAGTCCTCGACCGCCGCCGGGAAGGGATGTTCCGGCGCCAGCCGGTAATCGACCGCCAGCACCAGACAACGGGCGCGGTCGGCGAGATCGGCGCAGACCCGGTCATAGCTGGGCAGGTCGCCCAGGACAAAGCCGCCGCCATGGCAAAACAGCGTCAAGGGCGCCGGCGTCTCGATATTCCGCGGCACATAGAGCCGTACCGGCAGCGGCCCGGCCGGCCCTGCGAGCAGCCGGGTATCGATCCGCGCCAGGCGGGGCAGGGCGGCGCCGAAACTGCCGCACAGGTCGCCATAGCCTGCCCGGGCCTGGTCGAGCGTCTGGCTTTCCAGGGGCGGCGTGCGGCACGCGGCCCGAAGCAGGAACTGCAGCTTGGGATCGAGGGTCTTGCCGTCGCGGATCACCGGCCCGCCGCCGGCCATCCGGGTCAGGGCGGCATCGGGCAGGACCAGGGCGGCAAAGGCGCCCAGGCGCTGCGCCAGTTGTTTCACGGCCATTGGCCCCTCCGCTCTACGCGGGGTCGACCCCTAAACCGCTGCGGCCGTCAGGTCAAGGCCGGCCCGGCGCCGGAACCGGGTGGCGGCAAACGGCCGGAGATCGAAAGCCGGGGCCTGGTCCCGGGCAAGATCGGCGATCACGTCGCCCGTGACCGGCCCCAGGGTCAGGCCGAGATGGCCATGGCCGAGCGCCAGCAGCACATTATGGGCCGCCGGGGCGCGGTCGATCACCGGCAGCGAATCGGGCAAAGCCGGCCGATGGCCCATCCAGGGGCTGCCGTCCCGGCCGTCCAGCCCGGGCAGCAGCCGGCGGGCGACCGTGACCAGGGCTTCGGCCCGGCGCCAGTCGGGCGGCCGGTCGAACCGGGCAAGCTCGACCGTCCCGGCAAGACGCAGGCCGCCGGTCATGGGCGTCAAGCAGAAATGGCGGTCGCCGGAGACCAGCGCCCGGCCGAGGCTGACCCCGGCGCGGGGCAGGGTCATGTGATAGCCGCGCTGGGTGGTGAGCGGCAGATCGGCGCCCAGTCGTGTCGCCAGGGGCCCCGACAAGGCACCGGCCGCCAGGACCACCAGATCGGCCGGGAAGCGGCCGGCGGCCGTAAGCACGGCGCGCGCGCCCCGGGGGCCCAGCAGGACATCCTCGGCCGCGGTCTCGACCAGCCGGCCGCCCTGGGCCTCGACCTGGGCCGCGATACGGGTCACCAGGGCGAAGGGGTCGAGCACATGGCCGTTATCGGGAAAGAACAGGGCGCTGTGAAGGCCGTCCGCCAGGGCTGGTTCGAGGGCCCTTGCCGCGGCCCCGGTCAGCGGCTCGGCGCGAATTCCCTGGCGCCGGATCAGGGCGCATTCGGGCGCAAAATCCCGCGCCGCGGCAGCACTCTCGAAGACATAGAGGATGCCGCCCTCGACCAGCAGGCGAGAGCCGCCCAGGCTATCGGCGAGACGCCGATGGGCGGCCAGCGCCCCGCCCAGCAGGCCGGCCAGGGCCGCCGTGATCGCCGCGACCCGGCGCGGGCGGGAGGCGGCGACGAACCGGGCGAGCCAGGGTGCCAGGGTCGGCAGGTCGCGCCAGCGCAGGGCCAGCGGTGCCAGGGGATCGGCCAGCATTCCCGGAACCCGAGGCATCAGGCCGGGCAACCCCAGGGGTGTGGCCCAGAACGGCGAGACCTGGCCGGCATTGCCGAAGGAGCAGAAACTGCCCGGCGGCCGGGGGTCGAGCACGGTGACCGCGTGACCCGTCCGCTGCAACGCCAGCGCACAGCACATGCCGATGATTCCGGCACCAATCACCACCGCCCGGGGCGGCTGTCCAGGAACAGGGGAATCGGCCATGGCCAGCATCCTGGCACAGGGCCGGCGCGGTGCAAACCGGGCCTGGCGATTCAGGCTTCCAGTTCGGTGTCCCAGTAGAGAAAATCGTTCCAGCTCTGATGCAGGTAGTTGGGCGGAAAACTCCGGCCGTTCTGCTGCAGCATGGTGACCGTCGGCATCACCGGCCGCTGGCGCAGATGCAGCCCCGATTCGCTCAGCAAACGGCCGCCCTTATAGAGGTTGCAGGGCGAGCAGGCGGTGGTGACGTTCTGCCAGGTGGTGCGGCCGCCGCGGCTGCGCGGCACCACGTGGTCGAAGGTCAAATCGTCCGCCGAACCGCAATACTGGCAGTGGAAATGATCGCGCAGGAAGACGTTGAACCGGGTGAAAGCCGGATGCTTCGCCGGGGCGACATAGGTCTTCAGGCTGACCACGCTGGGCAGGCGCATCGCGAACGAGGGCGAGTGCACCATGCGGTCATATTCCGACAGGATATTCACCCGGCCCAGGAACACCGCCTTGATGGCGTCCTGCCAGGACCACAGGGACAGGGGAAAGTAGCTCAACGGCCGGTAATCGGCGTTAAGGACAAGGGCCGGACAGGCTTCCGTCGACATGGCCACCCCGTTCATGGACCGCTTCGTCTCCTGCCTGAACCGCCGGCCGCCTGAATTGTGACAAGCCTAGCGGTTCGCCGCCAGTAAATTACTACATGCTGTGTGACGTCCCCATGACGCCCCACCAAAAGTCGATTCAACCGGCCATCGATGCCGGCTCCAGGCAGGATTTCAGGAAGCCGGCGCCGCGCTGCAGCCCGTCCTGGTCGATGCCGTGGCCGAGGCCGCGGGCGACGTGGAACTGGCACGGTACGTCGACCTCGCCCAGCCGGGCAACCGCCGCGAACAGGGCCTGGACCGGCACCACCGGATCGGCGTCGCCGTGGATCAGCAGCACGGGCGGGCGGCTGCCCAGTTCCGCGGCCAGGCTGTCGGGCGCCGCCAGGGCGCCGGAATAGCCGAGAATCCCGGCCAGGGCCGTGGTTCGCCGCAGCCCGACGTGAAGCGCCATCATGGTGCCCTGGCTGAAGCCGACCAGGGCGATCTGCCGGTCTTCGAGGCCCTAGCGGCGCTTTTCGCCATCGAGGAAGGCGTCCAGGGCGGGCGCCGCCCGGCGGGCACCCCGTTCCAACTCGTCCGGCTGAAGCCGGGTCAGGGCGAACCATTGCCGGCCGCTGGCATTGGCGGCACACGGGTCGGGCGCGTGGGGTGAGACGAAGGCCGCCCCGGGCAGCAGGCGGCCCCAGGGCTCGGCCAGGCCGATCAGGTCATTGCCGTCGGCACCATAGCCGTGCAGCAGGACGACCAGCCGGTCTGGGTCGTTGCCCGTCTGGGGTTCGCGCCGTGGTCCGTCGATCATGCCCGCCTCGTCATCGTCAAGGATCGCTTGCGGTCGGCACTCTGCCATAATGAGCAACCCGAATCCCACGGTGTCGCATGGCCCTGGTCACCCGTTTTGCTCCCAGTCCCACCGGTTTGTTGCATCTCGGCCACGCTTATGCGGCCCTGATCGCCTTCGATCGGGCCCGGGCCGGGGGCGGGCGCTTCCTGCTGCGCCTGGAAGATATCGACCGGACGCGCTGCCGGGCGGCGTTCGACGCCGCCATTCTGGCCGACCTGGCCTGGCTGGGCCTCGACTGGGACGGACCGGTGCGCCGGCAGGCCGCGCATTTTGCCGATTACCGGGCGGCCCTCGACCGGCTTGACCGGCTTGGCGTGCTCTATCCCTGCTTCTGTACCCGGGCCGAGATCGCCGCCGAAATAGCGGCCAGCCCCGGTGCCCCCCAGGGCCCGGCCGGGCCGCTTTATCCCGGCACCTGCCGCGGGCTGAGCCGGCAACGCCGGATGGCGCGCCTGGCCGAGGGCGGCGACCACGCCCTGCGCCTTGACGTGGCCGCGGCGCGGCGTCTGGTGGCCGGGCCGCTGACCTGGCACGACGAGCGCACCGGCCCCCATCCGGCCGAACCCGAACGGCTGGGCGATGTCGTGCTGGCGCGCAAGGAAACCCCGGCCAGCTATCACCTGGCGGTCACCGTCGACGACGCCGTGCAGGGCGTCACCCTGGTGACCCGCGGCATCGATCTGGCCCCGGCCACCCATATTCACCGCCTGCTCCAGGCCCTGCTGGACCTGCCGACCCCGGCCTACGCCCACCACCCTTTGCTCCTGGGCAGCGACGGGGTGCGCCTGGCCAAGCGCGACGGCGCGGCCGGCCTGGCCGCTTTGCGGGCCGCCGGGACGACCCCCGCGGATATCCGGCGGCGCCTGGGCCTGGCCGATACCGCAGCGCACGCAGGAAACGCTTGCGCCGATCCCGTGGTGCCGTGATCCTCCCTGGCTTCGGATCCGGCGGCGCCGGTCGCCTTGTGGGAACAGGTCATGAAAGCGCAGAAACTCGTCGCCTATGGGGCCGCGCTGGAAGCCCGGGAACTGCCCGATCTGCACCCCCAGGGCCCCGGGGTGGTGGTCCGCCTGTCCCATTGCGGGGTCTGCCATTCCGATCTCCACCTGCGCGACGGCTTCTTCAGCCTGGGCCCGGACCGTCGCCTGGACATAAGGGAGAGCCGCAACCTGCCCTTCACCCTGGGCCACGAGATGGTCGGCACCGTCGTCGCCCTGGGTCCCGAAGCCGAAGGGGTGGCGGTCGGCGACCGGCGCATCGTCTATCCCTGGATCGGCTGCGGCCGCTGTGCGACCTGCGCCCGCGGCCTGGAACATCTCTGTCCCCGCGGCCACCATCTCGGGATCACGGTCGATGGCGGCTATGGCGAGCAGGTCCTGGTGCCTCATGCCCGCTATCTGGTGCCCTTCGACGGCATTGCGGCCGACCATGCCGGGCCGCTGGCCTGTTCCGGGATCACCGCCTATTCGGCCCTGCAGAAGATCGCGCCGGCGGGGACGGGCGACCCGGTCCTGATCATCGGCGCCGGCGGCGTCGGGCTGATGGCGGTGCAGATCGCCACGGCGCTGTTCGGCGCAGCACCCCTGGTCGCCGAGATCGATCCGGCCAAAGGCGCCGCGGCGCTGGCCGCGGGGGCCGCCGAAATCCTCGATCCGCGGGACAAGGCCTCGCTGGTCCGGGTGACCCGCGAACTGGGTGGCGCCCATGCCGCGCTGGACTTCGTCGGCTCGGAGCAGAGCGCCGGGTTCGGCCTGGCCGCCCTGCGCCGGGGCGGCACCCTGGTCATGGTCGGCCTTTACGGCGGGGCACTGACCCTGCCCTTGCCCAACCTGCCATTGCGCAGCATTGCCCTGACCGGTTCCTATGTCGGCTCGCTCGCCGACCTCAAGGCCCTGGTCGCCCTGATCCAGCGCGGGCAGGTCGCGCCCGTCCCCGTCACCCTGCGCCCCCTGGGCGAGGCCAACGAGGCCCTGGCGGATCTGGCCGCCGGCCGGGCGGTCGGCCGCATCGTCCTGACGATGTAGCGTTTCGCGCCACGGCGGCGGCCTCTACAGTGGCGGCCCATCACCAACCGTAATCGGGTCCCCCATGATCGACATGTCTTCCCGCGCCGCCCTGCTGGCGGTGCTCGTTCTCGGCGCCGTGGCCCTGGCGGGTTGCAGCGACCCCTGCACGGCGATTTCCGACAAGATGGCCAAGGCCAAGGCCGAGTTGGTGCGCGACCCGACCAAGGCCATCGAGATCGTCAAGGAGATGCAGGAACTGACCGCCCAGGCGATCGAGAACAAGTGCAAATAGCGGCCCCTCAGGCCGCCAGCGGCTGGCCGGCGATAAGTTCGACAATGTCGGCCATGATATCGGTCAACTGGTAGTCTTTGGGGGTATAGACCCGGGCGACGCCGGCGGCCATCAGGGTCGCCGCGTCGTCGGGCGGGATGATGCCGCCGACCACCACCGGCACCTGGCCAAGCCCGGCCTCGGCCATCCGGGTCATGACCTCGGTCACCAGGGCGACGTGGCTGCCCGACAGGATCGACAGCCCGACCACATGCACCCCCTCTTCGAGGGCGGCATTGACGATCTGGGCCGGGGTCAGGCGGATGCCCTCATAGACCACCTCCATGCCGGCATCCCGCGCCCGCACGGCGATCTGCTCGGCACCGTTGGAATGGCCGTCCAGGCCGGGCTTGCCGACCAGGAACTTGATCCGCCGGCCAAGCTGGGCCGAGACCTGTTCGACCCGGGCCCGCACCCCGGCCAGGTTGCCGCCCGGGCTGGACACGGCGCGGGCGACCCCGGTCGGCGCCCGATATTCGCCGAACACGCCGCGCAAGGTCGCGGCCCACTCGCCGGTGGTAACCCCGGCATGGGCGCAGGCAATCGACGGCTCCATGATATTGGTGCCCTCACGTGCCGCCGCCTTGAGGGCCGCCAGGCAGCCATCCACGCGCGCCTTGTCGCGGCCCGAACGCCAGGCGTCGAGCCGGGCGATCTGCTCCCGCTCGGCCGCCTCGTCGATCACCAGGATCGCCGCCTCGCCGCCGCTTTCGGCAGCCAGCGGGCTGGGCGCCGTCTCGGTGAAGCGGTTGACCCCGACCACCACCTGCTCGCCCGCCTCGATCGCCGCCAGCCGGCGGGCATTGCTCTCGACCAGGCGCTGCTTCATGTAGCTCGCCTCGATCGCGGCAATGGCGCCGCCCATGGCATCGATGCGCGCCAGTTCGTCGCTCGCCGCCGCCTTCAGCCCGGCCACGGTTTCCGCCATCACGGTCGAGCCGTTGAAGATATCGCCGAATTCCAGGAGGTCGGTTTCGTAGGCGAGAATCTGCTGGCAGCGCAGGGACCATTGCTGGTCCCACGGCCTGGGCAGGCCCAGGGCCTCGTTCCAGGCGGGCAATTGCACCGACCGGGCGCGGGCGTCCTTGGACAGGGTCACCGCCAGCATTTCCAGCAGGATGCGATAGACATTGTTCTCCGGCTGCTGCTCGGTCAGGCCCAG
>JAJFJE010000406.1 GCA_021774355.1 Alphaproteobacteria bacterium | reverse complement strand
CCGGCAGCGGCAGGCGCAGGGTGCGGCTGCTGTTGCTGGTCCCTTCGGCACCGAAGGTCACCGTCAGTTCACGTTTTTCCGCGATGGCGCGCATCGCCGCCGCGACGGCGCGCTTGAAGGGGTCGAGCGGGCTTTCCGGGCGGGCCACGGTCGCGCCCGGTCAGGACAGGCGCATATTGGCGGCGGATTCGGGCAGTTCCTTGCCGAAGCAGCGCTGGTAATATTCCGCCACCGTGGCGCGCTCGACCTCGTCGCATTTATTGAGGAAGGTGACCCGGAAGGCAAAGCCGACATCGTGGAAGATCCGGGCATTTTCGGCCCAGGTGATGACGGTACGGGGCGACATCACGGTCGACAGGTCGCCGGCCACGAAGCCGGCGCGCGTCAGCTCGGCGACCCCGACCATCGCGTTGATCGTCTTGCGCCCCTCGGCGGTGTCGTAACTGGCCGACTTGGCCAGCACGATCGCCGACTCCTGGGCCCGCGGCAGGTAGTTCAGTGTAACGACGATGTTCCAGCGATCCATCTGCCCCTGGTTGATCTGCTGGGTGCCGTGATAGAGACCTGTGGTGTCGCCCAGGCCGACGGTGTTGGTGGTGGCGAACAGGCGGAATGCCGGATGCGGCCGGATCACCCGGTTCTGGTCCAGCAGGGTCAGCTTGCCCTCGACCTCGAGCACGCGCTGGATCACGAACATCACGTCCGGGCGGCCGGCGTCATATTCGTCGAAGACCAGGGCGGTCGGGGTCTGCAGGGCCCAGGGCAGGATGCCTTCGCGGAACTCGGTGACCTGGCGCCCGTCCTTGAGCACGATGGCGTCCTTGCCGACCAGATCGATCCGGCTGATATGGCTGTCCAGGTTGATCCGCACGCACGGCCAGTTCAGGCGGGCGGCGACCTGTTCGATATGGGTCGACTTGCCGGTGCCGTGATAGCCCTGGATCATGACCCGGCGGTTATAGGCAAAGCCGGCCAGGATCGCGAGGGTGGTCTCGGCGTCGAAGCGGTAGCTCTCGTCCAGGTCGGGGACATATTCATTGGCGGTCGAAAAGGCCGGCACTTCGAGATCGGAGTCGAGGCCGAAAACCTGACGCACCGAGACTTTGATGTCGGGCTGGTGGTCCGCCGTGTGGGTCGCTGAAGTCATGAATTGTCCCGCTGGTTGAGGGGGGGCTTAGACGAAGCCCTTGGTACGCAAATGACGGTAGGCCTCGATCACGGCACGCAGGCGCGGTTCGGTTGCCGTGTCGCCGCCATTGTGGTCGGGATGGTAGAGCTTGACGAGAGCCTTGTAGGCGCGCTTGACGTCGGTGCCGGTCGCGCCGCAGTCCAGGCCCAGGGTGCGCAGCGCCCGCAACTCTTCCGGGGCCACGCGCCGGGGCTCGGCCGTTGCCGCCCCCGTGCCGGCGGCGGCCAGGCCCAACTCGTCGAGAATGCGGAGCGGATCGTCGGGCGCGTGGCCGCTACCATTGGTGCCGAGCCGCCAGGTCGGCCGATGCCAGGTGGCATTGCGCGCCTGATAGGCCTCGATCTCGCCCTGGCTCATGCCCTGGAACCAGTTCCAGTTGCGATTGTAGTCGCGCACATGGTCGAGGCAGAAGCGCAGGTCGCCATCCTTGGGGTCGCGCGACCGCGGTGCCCGATGATCGCCGGGCAACAGGCAGCCGGGCGCGGCACAGAGCGGCGGCGGCGGCTCGTTGCGGGGCGCGCCCGGGCGCCGGGGATATTCGCTTTCCCTTCGGGACATCAGGAGATTATGGGTATCTCGGCAAGGCTAAACAAGGCTGGCATGGACGTTCATCGCGCATGCCGCAGGAGGACCCGCACATGGACATGACCGAGCGCATCCGAGCCAAGTTGACCACGGCCCTGATGCCTTTGCACCTGGTCATCGAGGACGAATCGCACCGCCACGCCGGCCATGCCGGGCGCATGCAGCAGCCCGGCCACGCCCCGGCCGGCGGCGGCACCCATTTCAAGGTGGTGCTGGTCGCCGACGCCTTTACCGGCTTGGGCCGGGTGGCCCGCCACCGCATGGTCAACGGGTTGCTGGCCGGCGAATTCGCCGACGGGGTCCACGCCCTTCAGCTCCGCCTGCTGGCGCCGGGCGAGGAGGGCTGAGCCCGCCGCGTCGCCGCAAAATACAAAAAAGGGTATTTGCAAAGGCAACAACTAACCCTGCATAATCGGAAACAGACGTGGGATATGATTAGACATCTTTGGGTTGTGCCGCGCAATGAAGGTCCGCAATATCAGACTCGATGGGCGGCGCACCAGCATCCGGCTCGAGGTGCCGCTGTGGGAGGCGGTCGACGAGATCTGCGCGGCCGAAGGGCTCAGCCTGTCCGGCTTATGCAGCAAGGTTGCGGCGGCGCGTCCGGGACCCAACTTCACCTCGGCCCTGCGGGTGTGGATCGTCGACTATTACCGGGTCAAGGCCGCCGCCTGAGGCCCGTGGCGGCCCGCGACGCGGTGCCCGAACCGCCCCATGCCGGGCCGCGGATCATTTGTCGCCGTTGAGAAGCAGGGGCAGTGCGGCGTCGCCGCTGCCCATGACGACCACCTTGGCATTGGGCGAGGCGGCCAGCTTCTCGGTCACCTCGAGGCCCCGCCATTTCAGGATCGAGATGCCGGACAGGGTCTCGAAGGCATGGATCGCCGCAGCCTTGATCTTGCGCTTCTCGCCGTCCAGCTCGGCCCGCTTCAGGGTGAAGGCCATGGTCAGGAGCTTCTGCTCCTCGGCCAGCTTGTCCTCGATCGCCCCGGCGAGGGTCGGGGGCAGCGCGATGCCGGTCACCAGCACCCGGTCGAGGGTCACCCAGTGGCGCTCGACCGCGGCGCGGGCGGCGCCGTCGATCTGTTCGGCGAGGCCGGCCTCGCCCACCACCTGCAGGTCCTGGGACTTGAACTGACGCACCACCTGGCGCACGGCGGCGACCACGTCGGGCCACACCGCCACGTCGCGGTAGTGCGGCCCGATCGCCTGGTGCAGTTGGACCAGAGCGGCGCGTTGCGGGGCGAACCTGGCGGTGACGGTTAGCGTTACGGAAAGGCCGTCCCGCGTCAGCACCGGAAGGGCGCCCGAGAGATCCTGCAGGCGGGTGTCGTAAAGCGCCATGCGGTCCCACGGCCAGATCGCCGGGTAGCCCTCGCCATAGACTGCGTCGACGGTGCCGCCGCCGAACCGGGACCAGCGCACGCCTAGCTGCCCGGGGCCGATGGGGATGAAGATGCTGCGCCACAGATAGGCCAGGACCAGGGCGAGACCGAGCACGGTCAGCCACAGGCGCAGCCGGCGCCCGGTCAGACCGAATGGCGGCACCGGCGACAGGTCGTCCCGGTCGGTCATGATTCCGCCTGCCGCCGCTCGACCGCGTGGATGCGGCCCAGTTCCATCTTCACCAGGCAGTCGGCACCGGCGAAATAGCGGTCGTCATGGGTGGCGACGATCAAGGTCTTGCCCCGGGCCTTCAGCGCCGGCAGCAGGTCCTGGTAGAAATAGCGCCGGAAGCCGGGGTCCTGGTCGGCGGCCCATTCGTCGAAGATCAGCACCGGCCGGTCTTCCAGCAGCGCCACCGCCATGGCGATGCGCTTGCGCTGGCCGGTCGACAGGTCGAGGGTCGAGAACGCCTGGCCATCGAAGCGCACCTTGTCGCCCAGGTCCATCTGCTGCAACACGGCGGTCACCGCGGCGGGGTCGGCGGCAATCCCGTAGAGCCGGCGGAACAGGTGGAAATCGGTATAGATCGCGCTGAACAGCTCCCTGTAGTCCTGCAGATCGCGGCGGGTCACCGCCGCGCCATCGCGGTAGAGCCGGCCGGCGGTGGGTTCGTACAGCCCGGCCAGGACCTTCAGGAAGGTGGTCTTGCCGCTGCCGTTGCCGCCGACGATCATGGTCAGGGAGCCGCGCGGAAAGCTGAGGTCCAGCGGCCCGATGGCGAAGGCCTCCGGGTCGTCTGGGCGATAGCTGAAGGCGACGCCGCGGGCGGCCAGTTCACGCGCCAGCCGGCGGGGACGGCCGCCCGACCGGGTGACGCCGCCGGCGGCGTTGACCTGATCGATCTCGGCCTCGAGCAGGGCGACGGCGCTGGCCGCCCGTCCGGCCTTGGTATAGGCCGGCAGGGCATTCACGATGGTCGAAAGCGGGCCGATGATGAACAGGATCGCCGCGACCAATTGCGGCACATGGGCGGCAAAGTCCTCGATCAGCCGCGGCAGGACGAACACGATGACGGCGATCAGGACATAGAAGAAGCACTGGGAGAATACCGCATTGGCGTTGTAGAGGCTGGTCGCTTTGATGCGCAGGTCGCGCATGGCCTGGGCCACCTGTCGCAGATCGGCCAGCACCGCGCGGCCCCGGGCCTCGCTCAGCTTGATCTCCTTGAGGCCGTCGATCAGGTCGCCGGTATGGCCGACAAACGCGACCTCCTCGGCCATCCCGGCCTGGATCAGGCGCATCAGCTCCTGTTGCCGGGCCAGATAGATCAGGGCGCCTGCGACGACCACGGCGACGACGGTCAGGAAGGCGGGCAGGGACTGGGTCATCACATAGACCGCGGTGCAGGCGACCATGACGGCGGAATGGGCCCCGGCAACCAACAGGCCCTGGGCCTCGGAGATCACCGTGGTCTCCTGGGTGATCGCCTGGAAAATCCGCGCCTTGCCGACCTGATGCAGGAGCAGCAGTTCGGACCCGGCGATCTTCTCGACCAGGCGGATGCGGATGCGGGTCAGGGCCTGTTCGAAGATCCGCGTGGCGGCATCGAAGGTATATTTCAGGCCGATGACATAGAGCCCCAGGGCGATGGCGAACTCGACCAGATAGCGGGCGTTCAGGCTGTCGAACGAAGCGGTCTGGGCCGCCGCATTGATGACCGCCAGGATCACCGCATTGGCCACCCCGGACACCGCCAGGGCGATCGCCACGTCCCGGCGCGATCCCGCGGCCTCCTTGTTCAACAAGGCGATCAGAGACATGGAGGGTGTTTCCGCTGCCGGCGCGACAGGTGGTTGTGCAGCCCCCTATGCATCCTGTGGATCTTTCCCTGCAGAAATATAATTCCTAAAACGATATATAAATCCGGAATGCAATCTATAAAGGAATTTCTTGCACGACACAGGGTGGATTTGGCAAGGTGATGCCCATCTCCGGTCGTGGTCCGGTCATTTGCACTTATTGCGGGTACTGTCATGCTCCAGCGCCCGGCGCCATCGTCAGCACCGGGGTTCGGCCCCCGGCCGGCGCCCGAACCCCTGGCCATCATCGGGTCGGCCGTGCGTTATCCGGGCGGCTGCGATTCGGTCGAGGCGTTCTGGTCCTTCCTGCGGGATGGCCGCTGCGCCCTGGGCGCGGTGCCGGAGGGGCGCTGGACGGCGCCGCCCCGGCCGGCATGGCGCGGCGGCTTTCTCGATGCCTCGTTTCCCCGTGCCTTCGATGCGGAATTCTTCGACATCGCGCCGCGGGAGGCGGCGGGGCTCGATCCCCAGCAGCGCCTGCTGCTCGAAGTCGCCTGGCGTGCCCTGGAAGATGCGGGGCTGCCGCCCGACCCCGATTGCCCGCAGACCGTCGGGGTTTTCGTCGCCATCAGCACCGCCGATTTCTGGCGGCTGAACGGCGGCGCGCCCGAGGCGATCGATTCCTTCACGGCAACCGGCGCCTCCTTCGCCGCCGCGGCCGGGCGGCTGTCCTATCTGTTCGGCTTCGATGGGCCGGCCATGGCCATCGATACCGCCTGCTCCTCGTCTTTGGTCGCCCTGCACCAGGCGGCCCTGGCGTTGCGGGCAGGGGTGTGCGAGGCGGCCCTGGTCGCCGGCGTCAATGCCCTGCTGCTGCCCGACCTGTTCACCTGCCTCGGCGAAATGGGCCTGCTGTCGCCCGACGGGCTGTGCCGGGCCTTCGATGCCGGGGGCAATGGCTATGTCCGGGCGGAAGGCTGCGGCGCGGTGGTGGTCAAGGGGCTGGCCGCCGCCCAGGCCGCCGGCGACCGGGTGCTGGCCGTGCTGCGCGGTGTCGCGGTCAACCAGGACGGCCGCAGCAACGGCCTGACCGCGCCCAGCCGCGCGGCCCAGGAACAGGTGATCGCCCGCGCCCTCGGCGATGCCGGGTTGGCTGCCGACGAGGTCGACTATGTCGAGACCCACGGCACCGGCACGCCGCTCGGCGACGGCATCGAACTTCAGGCCCTGGCGGCCTGCTACGGCGCCGCCCGGACGCGGCCTTTGCTGATCGGCTCGGTCAAGACCAATATCGGCCACCTGGAGGCCGGCGCCGGCATGGCCGGCCTGATCAAGACCGTCGAGGCTCTGCGCCGGGGCGCCATTCCCGCCCATCTCCACCTGGAGCGGCCAAGTTCGCAGATCGACTGGGCCGCGGCCCGCCTGACGCCGGTTGCCCGCCTCACCCCGTGGCCCGACCAGGGCCGGCCGCGCCGGGCCGCGGTCAGTTCGTTCGGCTTCAGCGGGACCAATGCCCATGCCCTTCTGGAACAGGCGCCGCCATCGCCCGCGCGGCCGCCCATGGCCGCTGTCCTGCTGGCCCTTTCGGCGCGCAGCGCCGCCGCCCTGGCGGCCCAGGCCACGGCCCTGGCCGACTGGCTCGAGGCCGCGCCCTGTAATCTCACCGATGTCGCCTTTACCCTGGCCGCGGGCCGCCGCCACTTCGGCCACCGCCTGGTGGTAGTGGGCGACAGCGTGGCCACCCTGGCGGCGGCCCTGCGCGGTGCCCCCGTGGCGCCCCCGGCATCCGACATCGGGCGCCGGCTGAGCGCCCTGGGCGCCCTCTGGCTGGCCGGCGAGGCGGTCGATTGGCGCCGCCTCTACCGGTCCCATGGCGCCGTCAAATGCGGCCTTCCCGGCCACCCCCTGGCGCCCCGGGATCATTGGCGCGATCCGCCCGCCGCCGCGCCGGTCCGGGTCCCCGCCGTGGTTCCGGCGGCGCCCGACCGCACCGCCGCGCGGCGCCTGGTCGAGGCCGAGCTGCGCACCCTGCTGGGCGCCCAGGCCGCCCCGCTCGATCCCGACCGGGCCCTGGTCGAACAGGGCCTGACCTCGCTGCTGGCGCTGGAGCTGCGGCGGGCGCTGGAAGCGCGGTTCGGCCGCGTCCTGCCGCCCAGCCTGGTCTTCAACTACCCCTCGGTGGCCCGCCTCGCCGAATTCCTCGCGGCCGCGCCGGGCGCTGCCGCGGCGGCGGATCCAGAGCTGGACACGCTCTCCGCTGCCGATCTCGCCCTTCTTATCGAACGGGAACTGGACAGGTCATGAACGAAGCGCCGACCTTCGAAGCCTCCGCCGACGTCCTGAAGCGGACCTATCTCGCGCTGCGCACGGCCCAGGCCCGCTTGCGCGAACTCGAAAGCCGGGCGGCCCAGCCGATTGCGGTGGTCGGCATGGCCTGTCGGCTGCCCGGTGGCGCCGATGATCCCGAGGCGCTGTGGGACCTGATGGCGCGGTGCGCCCATGCCAGCGTGCCGGTGCCGCCCGAACGGTGGTCCGCCGCGCGTTTCTACGATCCCGCGGCCGAGGCGCCGGGCCGCACCCACGCGGCCCGCGCCAATTTCCTGACGGTTCCGGTCGATGGCTTCGACGCCGCCTTTTTCGGCATTTCGGCCAAGGAGGCGATCAGCCTCGATCCCCAGCAGCGCCTGCTCCTGGAGCTTGCCTGGGAGGCGCTGGAACGGGCCGGGATCGATCCGGCGGCGTTGCGCGGCAGCCGCACCGGGGTCTTTGCCGGGATTTCCAGCGACGACTATGCCCAGGCCCACCGGCACTCCGGGCGGCTGGAGCGGATCGACGGCTATGCCCTGACCGGGACCTGCTTTGCGCCCGCCGCCGGTCGCCTGTCCTATTGCCTCGGTCTCGAGGGCCCCAGCCTGGCGGTCGACACGGCCTGTTCGTCGTCCCTGGTTGCGGTCCATCTCGCCTGCCAGAGCCTGCGCCAGGGCGAAAGCGATCTGGCCCTGGCCGCCGGGGTCAACCTCATCCTCTCGCCGGTCTTCCACATCGCCTCGTCGAAGCTCGGGACGATCTCGCCCGACGGCCTGTGCAAGACCTTCGATGCCGCGGCGGACGGCTATGGCCGGGGCGAGGGCGGCGGTGTCGTGGTGCTGAAGCGGCTGGCCCAGGCCCAGGCCGACGGCGACCCCATCCTTGCCGTGATCCGCGGCTCGGCAGTCAACCAGGACGGCCGCAGCAACGGCCTGACCGCGCCCAACGGCCTGGCCCAGGAAAAGGTCATCCGCCAGGCCCTGGCCGCCGCCGGCCTGGCCCCGTCCGATACCGGCTATATCGAGGTCCATGGCACCGGCACCCCCCTGGGCGACCCCATCGAGGTCGAGGCGATCGGCCGGGTGATGCACGGCCGGCCAGCGGCCGACCCGGTGATCCTGGGCACGGTCAAGACCAATATCGGCCATCTCGAGGCCGCTGCCGGGCTGGCCGGCCTGATCCGGACCATTCTGGTCCTCGACCGCGGCACGGTGCCCCGCCATCTCCATCTCGATAGCCCCAGCCGCCACATCCCCTGGGGGCAGTTCCCGTTCACCGTGGCGGCCGAGGGCGCCCGGTCGTGGGCCGCCGCCGGCCAGCCGCGCCGGGCGGGGGTCAGTTCCTTCGGCTTCAGCGGCACCAACGCCCATGTCGTGCTCGAGGCGCCCGCCGCTGCCGCCGCGGGCAGCGGCGCCGGGCCGCAATTGCTGGTGCTGTCGGCCCGCACCGCCGAAGCCCTGACCGCCCAGGCCGGGCGCTGGGCCGCCTGGGTCGCGGCCGATCAACCGGCCCTGGCCGATGCCGCCCTGACCGCGGGCGCCGGGCGCAGCCATTTCGCCCACCGTCTGGCTGTGGTGGCGGAGACCACCCAGGAGGCGGCAGCCGCCTTGGGCGGCTATTGCAGCGGCGCCGCCACGCGGGCGGTCCTGGCGGCGACCGCACCGGCCGAGCGGCCGCGCCTGGCCATGCTGTTCACCGGCCAGGGCGCCCAGGCGGTCGGCATGGGGGCGGAACTCTACCGCCACGAGCCGGTTTTTCGGGCAACGCTCGAGGCCTGCGACACGGCCCTGCGCGAGACCTTGGGCGGCTCGCTGATCGACCGGCTTTATGGCCCGGGGGCGAGCGAAGCGGCCTTGCGCCAGACCGCGCTTGCCCAGCCGGCGCTGTTCGCCGTCGAGGTCGCCCTGTTCCGCCTGTGGCAGTCCTGGGGCATCGCACCGGATGTCGTCTGTGGCCACAGCATCGGCGAATTCGCCGCGGCCCATGCGGCCGGCGTGCTCGATCTGGACGAGGCTCTGACCCTGGTCGCGACCCGCGGCAGCCTGATGCAGGCCCTGCCGGCGGGCGGCGGCATGGTGGCGGTGTTTGCCGACCTGGCACGGCTCCAGCCGCTCTTGCCCCGGGACCTGGCGGTCGCCGCCGTCAACCGCCCGGGCGAGGTGGTGGTCGCCGGCCCGGCCGCCAGCCTCGGCCAGCTGATCGCGCGGCTGGCGGAACACGGCGTCGATGCCCAGCCCCTGCGGGTGTCCCACGCCTTTCATTCGCCGATGATGCGGCCGGTCCTCGACGCTTTCGCGGCCGTGGCCAGGGGCTGTACCTATCACCCGCCCCGCCTGCCGATGGTCTCGACCGTGACCGGCGGCAAGGCCGAGCCGGGCGATCTGGCATCCGCCGCCTATTGGTGCAACCAGATCGAGGCGCCGGTGCGCTTTGCCGCCGCGGCCGAGACCTTGGCGGCGGAAGGCGTGGGGCTCTGCCTCGAAATCGGTCCCGCCCCGATCCTGACCGGCCTGGTTCGCCAGATCGCCCCGTGGAGTCCGGGCACCGCCCTGGCGTCCCTGAAGCCGGGCGAGACGGACCGCCGCCACCTGCTGGGCAGCCTGGGAGCGCTGTACGGCCACGGCTTTGACGTCGACTGGAAGGCCCTGGCCCCGGGGGCGCGGCGCCTGGCCGGACCGACCTATCCGTTCCAGCGCAAATCCTATTATCTGCCGCCCGACGCCGATGCCGGGGCGGGCGTGGCATCGCCCGGAACCGGTCATCCGCTGTTGGGTCAGCGCCTGTCGTCGCCGGCGCTGCCCGCCGGGACCGTGCTGCACCAGGCCCTGTTCACGGCCGAGTTTCCCGGCTTTCTTCGCGACCACCAGATCTTCGGCCGGATCATCTCGCCGGCCGCGGCCCATCTGGCCATGGCCCTGGCCGCTGCCGGGCCCGGCCGGATGCTGGAGGACGTCGCTTTCACGGCGCCCCTGGTGCTCGCCGAAGAGGCGCCCCGCCTGGTCCAGCTGGTTGTCGAAAGCGACGGCGCCTATCGCCTGGTCAGCCAGGCGGCCGGCCAGCCCTCAGCACCCTGGACCACCCATAGCACCGGCCGCTGTGTCGCGCGCGCCCGCGCCGGGCGCATGGTCGCGCCGCTCGATGCCCTGTCCCGGCGCTGCCCCCAGAGCATGACGGCCGAGGCCTTCTATGGCCTGATCGACGGCCTGGGCTATCACACCGGGCCGAGTTTCCGGTGTATCCGGCAGATCGCCTGCGGCACGGACGAGGCCTTGTGCCGGGTCGAGGCGGCCGTGCCGATCGACGACGGGGCGATTCACCCCGGCCTGATCGACTGCCTGCTGCAGACCGTGCTGCCGGCCTGCCAGGACAAGGCGGGCCACCTGCTGGCCGATGGCCATGTCCTGATCCCGCTCCATCTCGGCCGGCTTTGTGTCCATGGCACCCTGGCCCAGCCGCTGCACTGCCACAGCGCCGTGACGGTTGCCGACGGCGCGGTCAAGGCGCGGATCACCGCCTATGACAGCGACGGCGGCCTGGTCCTGGAAATCGCCGATTTCCTGCTGAAGCAGACCGATCGCGCGACCCTTTATCAGGGTCTCGAGCAGACCGATCGCGGCCTGCTCTATGCCGTGGACTGGCAGCCCCTGGCCGAGACCCCTGCCGCCGCCGCGGCCTGGGTGGTGGTCGACGGGCCGGGCCCCTGGCCGGCCGCCATCGCCGGCGCCTTGCGCGGCAGCGGCGCCGCGGTCGTGGCCGTGCCGGCCGATGCCGCGGCCGTCGTTGCCGCGCTCCACGCCATGCCGGAGGGCCGCGCCGCGGTGCAAGTGCTGGTCCCGGCCCAGGGCGCGGGGAGCGACCCGATCGCCGATACCGATCGCTCCTGCCGCCTGGTGCTGGAACTCGTCCAGGCCCTGGCGGCCCGGCCCCGCCGCACCGCCGTGCGGCTGTGGCTGGTGACGCGGGCGGCCCAGACCATCGTGCCCGAGGATGTTGCAACCTCCGCTCCGGCCCTCGACGGCGGAGCGCTGTGGGGCCTCGGGCGGGCGATCGCCACCGAATTCCCCGAGTTGCGCGCCGGCCTGATCGATGTGTCGGCCGCTCCCACAGCCGCCGACCTTGACCGCCTGCCGGCCATTGCCGGCTTGGCGGAACACCAGATCGGCCTGCGCCGCGGCGCATTTCACGCCGCCCGGCTCGGCCGCCTGCCGGCCCCCCCGGCGCTCGACGACCGCGATGCCAGCTTCCTCGAGAAGGGGCCCCGCCAGACCCTCGACGATCTGACCTGGCGCAGCCGGCCGCGCTGGCAGCCGGGGCCGGGCGAGGTCGAGGTGGCGATCGAGGCGGCCGGGCTCAATTTCCGCGACGTGCTCAACGCCCTCGGCCAATATCCCGGCGATGCCGGGCTGCTCGGCTTCGAGGCCGCCGGGACGGTTGTCCGGCTGGGCGAGGGGGTCGCGGACCTGGTTGCCGGCCAGCCGGTCATCCTGCTGGGGGCGCCGGGCTGCATCGCCAGCCACATGACCGTCGCCCGGACCCTGGTGGTGCCCCGGCCGGCAATGCTCGCCGCGGCCGAAGCGGTTACCCTGCCCGCGGCCTTCCTCACCGCTCACTATGCGCTCAACCATCTCGGGCGGCTTCGCCCGGGAGAGCGGGTGCCGATCCATGCCGCGGCCGGCGGGGTCGGCCTGGCGGCGGTGCAACTGGCCCGGGCCGCCGGCGCCGAGATCTTCGCGACGGTCGGCTCGGCGGACAAGGTGGCCTATCTGGAAAGCCTGGGCATCCGCCACATCTACGCGTCCCGGACGCTCGATTTTGCCGCTGCGATCGCGGCGGAGACCGGCGGCCGGGGGGTCGATCTGGTGCTGAACGCCCTGTCGGGCGCGTTCATCGGGGCGAGCTTCGCGGTCCTGGCGCCGGGCGGGCGGTTCCTGGAAATGGGCAAGATCGGGATCTGGGACGAGGCCCAGGCGGCAGCCCGCGACCCCGCCTGCTTCTACCGGGCATTCGATCTTGCCGCCGTGGTGCGTGACGACCCGGCCCTGATCCAGCGCCTTTTCACCGACCTGATCGAGCGCTTTGCCGCCGGCGAGCTGACGCCCCTGCCGCGCGCCGTGTTCCCCATGGCCGAGGCAGCGGAGGCATTCCGCTACATGGCCCAGGCCCGGCACATCGGCAAGATCGTGCTCAGCCGGGCCACTGCCCATCGCGCCGGACAGGTGGCGGCGCGCGGCCTGATCCGGGGCGATGCCAGCTATCTGGTGACTGGCGGCCTCGGCGCTCTCGGCCTGCGGGTCGCGGCCTGGCTGGTCGAGGCCGGGGCCCGCCATCTGGTGCTGGTCGGACGCCGGCCGGCGACGCGGGCGGCCGAGCCGCAACTCGAACGGCTGCGCCAGGCCGGGGCGACCGTGACCGTCCTTGCCGCCGATCTCGCGGACCCTGCCGCAGTGGCCGCCGTGATGGACCGGATCGGCGACG
>JAJFJE010000405.1 GCA_021774355.1 Alphaproteobacteria bacterium | reverse complement strand
TTCCCGACCACCCTTGACCGGCCCGACCTGCTGCCCGGGCGCGACCGCCCCTTCCTGGTCGCCCTGCGCCGGGCGGCCACGGCGGGCAAGCTGGTGCTGGGCGAGGCCCGGCTCAGCCGCGAGGTCCTGGCGCCCCATCCGGCCCAGATCATCGCGGCGCTGGGCCCGGCCAATCTGCGCCTGCTGAACCTCGCCTTCGACCCGGACGACGTGGTCCGCGAATACCGCCCGTCCTATCCGCTGAAGGAGGGTGCGGGCAGCATCACCTCGTTCGGCGGCGAACTGGCGGTACGGGCCGGCGCCCGGCTGCCGCCGGCGCCCTTCCTGATCAATTTCAACACCGGTCCGGGCGACGTGCCGGTCTACAGCCTGGCGGACCTTTCCGCCTGCGCCGCCGCCGGCGACCGCGCCTATTTCGCGCGCCAGTTCCGCGGCAAGATCGTGCTGATCGGCGAGATCCTCGATATCGAGGACCGCTTTCGCGCCGCCAAGCGCTATGCCCTGACCGAGGGCGACACCAGCGCCGCGCCACCGCGCTGCCGCATCGCCGCCGATCCGGACCGCTTCCGCCCGCTGGGATCACGCAGTTCCATGGCCGGCGTCCTGATTCATGCCGCCGCGATCAACACCTTGACCAAGAACATCGCGCTGGTCCCCTTGGCAGCCGCGCCCGATGCGGCGCTCCGCTTCGCCTGGTTCGTCGTGCTCGGCCTGGGCTTCTTTGCCACCCGCCCGGTGCTGGGCGCGGCGGTGGGAGCCCTCGCCCTGGCCGCCCTGGGCGGCATCGCGGTGGTTGCCTTCGCCCAGGGCCTGGTGATGCCGGTGGTGCCCCTGGCCGCGGGCACCCTGCTGGTCTTCGCGGTCACCTATGCCTGGCGCTTCGTGGTCGAGGACGGCGACCGGCGGCGCATCCAGCATGCCTTCCGGCACTATCTGGCGCCGGTCCTGGTCGAGCGCCTGGCCGAGGATCCCGACGCCCTGCGCCTGGGCGGGGAGCGGCGCATGGTGACCATCTTGTTCTCGGACATGGTCGGCTTCACCAGCCTGGGCGAACATCTCGCCGACCAGCCGGACCGCTTCGTCGACATCGTCAACCGCTACCTGACGGTCATTACCGGCGCCATCGAAGGCCGCCATGGCTATGTCGACAAATATATCGGCGATGCGGTGATGGCGGTGTGGGGCGCGCCCGTGCCCCAGGCCAATCCGGAACAGGCCGCGGTCGAGGCGGCCCTTGACGCCCGCGACGCCCTGGTCGCCTTCAATGCCGATGTCATCCACGGGGAATTCGGCCGCACGGCCATCGGCACCCGGGTCGGCATCGCCTGCGGCGAGGCGGTGGCGGGCAATATGGGCTCGGCGACCCGGCTCAACTACACGGTGATCGGCGATGTGGTGAACCTGGCCTCGCGCCTGGAATCCGCCAATACCCATTACGGCACCAGCCTGATCGTGACCGAAGCCGTGGCCGAGCGGCTGGACCCGGGCATCGTCACCCGCTTCCTCGACCGGGTGGTGGTCAAGGGCAAGCGGGAATCGGTCCCGATCTACGAGGTGGTCGGCCGCGCCGGCGACATCGACCAGGCCCGCCGGGCGACCCTGGCCGGCTTTGCCGCCGCCGTCGCCCGCTATCACCAGCGGGATTTCGCCGGGGCCGAAGCCGCCTTGGCGGCGCTGGACCAGGCCGATCCGGTGGTCATGCTCTATCGCCGGCGCGCCGCGGAGGCGATCCTGGCGCCGCCACCGCCGGCCTGGGACGGCCGCCACGAACTCCGCGCCAAATAGCGGGCAATCGGCCGTTGCGCCGTGTCCTTATCCGCGCGGCCCGCCGGACAGATCGTCGAGAATCGGGCAATCGGGCCGGCGGTCGCCCTGGCAGCAGTCGGACAGGTGGCGCAGGGTGCGGGCCATCGCCGCCAGTTCCGCCGCCTTGCGTTCCAGTTCGGCGACATGGGCAAGCGCCAGGGCCTTGACCTCGGCCGAGGCCCGGCTCCGGTCGCGCCACAGGTCGAGCAGGGCGGCAATCCGCTCGCGGGGGAAACCCAGGTCGCGGGCGCGCCGGATGAAGCGCAGGGTCTCGACCTCGCGCTGCTCGTAGGCCCGGTAGCCGGACGCGGTCCGGCGCGCCGGCGGCACCAGGCCGGTCTCCTCGTAATGGCGGATCATCTTGGCCGAGACGCCGCTCGCCGCCGCCGCTTGGCCGATATTCATGGGATCTCCTCCAGGTGTGGACGCCAGCGGTTCAACAGCAGGGCATTGCCCACCACGGTAATGCTGGACGCGGCCATGGCGGCCCCCGCGATCACCGGATGCAGCACCCCGAAAGCCGCCAGCGGAATGCCCACCACGTTGAACACGAACGCAAAGAACAGGTTGGAACGGATCTTGGCCGACAGCGCCGCAGCTAGGTCGAGCACCGCCCCCACCAGCCGCGGATCGGGCCGCATCAGGGTAACGCCAGCCGTTTCGAGGGCGACATCGACGCCGCCCGCCATGGCGATGCCGAGGTCGGCTGCGGCAAGGGCCGGCGCGTCGTTGAGGCCGTCGCCGACCATGGCGACGCCGCCGCCATCCGCGCGCAGGCGGGTGATCTCGGCGGCCTTGTCCTGGGGCAGGACCTCGGCCATGGCGCGGCCCAAGCCCAGGCGGCCGGCGATCGCTTCGACGGCCGGCCGGCGGTCGCCGGACAGCAGGATGGTTTCAATGCCGCGGGCCTCGAGATCGGCCACCGCCTGGGCCGCCCCCCGCCGCACTTGATCCGCGAAGGCGAAGCGGGCCAGGAGGCGGGGCGGCACGGTCTCGGCCAGCCACGACACGGTGGTCTCGTCGGCCGGCGCCGGCGCCGGCGTCAGGCCCTGCTCGGCCATCGCCCGGGCATTGCCGAACACCAGGCCGCGACCGTCCACGGTCCCGGCGACACCGCGTCCGGGAAGGGTCTCGCCGCTGACGGGCGGGGCAGCGGCCAGGCCGCGCGTCTCGGCCGCCCGGCGCAACGCGGCCGCCAGGGGATGGTCGCTGCCGGCCTGCAGGGCAAGCGCCAGGGTCAGCGCCTGTTCGACGGTCGTGCCCGGTTCGGCGGCGATGTCGACCACCCGCAGGCGCCCTTCGGTCAGGGTGCCGGTCTTGTCGAAAACCACCCGGCGGATGGTCAGGGCGGCCTCCAGCGCCGCCGGGTCGCGCACCAGAATGCCCAGCCGCGCGGCGCGGCCCAGCCCGACCATCAGGGCCGCCGGGGTGGCCAGGCCCAACGCGCAGGGACAGGCGAGAACCAGCACCGCGGCGGCGTAAATGACGGCCGTCTCGGCCGGGGCGCCGGCGATCAGCCAGCCGACCACGGTCGCCAGGGCGACCGCCAGCACGACCGGCACGAAGACCGCACTGATCCGGTCGACCAGGGCCTGGAC
>JAJFJE010000404.1 GCA_021774355.1 Alphaproteobacteria bacterium | reverse complement strand
CGGCGCCGTCCGCGCTGTCCGTGGCCTGATAGCCCAAGGGCGCCAGCAGATCCGCCATACGACCGCTGTCGTAGACGTTCATCTGGCAACCATAGGTCTTGATGAAGAGCTTCTTGCTCACGCCTTTGCCGGCATCTTTGCCGGCCCCTAGGGAATGTCCTCCGCATCAGGCTCGCCCCACGCCAGGGTCCATCGACCCCCGAGACTTGCCAACCGGGAACGGCCCAGCATTAGGTCCGCACCCTGCCCAAGTCAAGTTTGCCTGACGCAGCGCAGCGAAATCGCCCGGTCCGGCGGCTGGCGGGGGTCCCGCCCAGGCCCCGCCAAAATGCCCTATGGTCTTGATTCAACGCGCCGATCGGCGATCTAGGCGCCGCGTCCCTGGATGGCGCGGCCGAAACCGCCCCGGACCGCCCGCTCGCAGTGCCGGGCCAGGGCTTTCCGGCTGCCCGCCTCGCGCACCGACAGGGGCGCGTGAAACTCGATCTCGACGGTGATCGGCCCGAATTGCAGGGCCCGCCACAGATGGGGCGCCAGTTCCATGTCGCCGAACCAGGTGAAGAAGGGCCGCCAGTCGCGGCCGATGGGCAGCCCCGACAGGCGCGTATAGGCGACCGACACAGGCTGCACGATCACCGGGCCCGGGCCGTCCTTGCGGGTCACGTCGATCTCGGCGGCGCCGAACAGGGCACTCTTGAACGGCAGCACCCGGTTGCCGTCGCTCGAGGTGCCTTCGGGAAACAGGATCAGGCTGTCGCCGCCATCCAGCCGGGCGGCGATCTCGTCCCGGCTGTCGCCGGTGCGGGCGCGGCGCTCGCGCTCGACGAACACGGTCCGCTGCAGCTTGGCCAGTTGGCCGAAGATCGGCCACCCGGCGACTTCGGTCTTGGCCACGAAACTGCCCGGTATGACGGCGGAGAGCACCGGGATATCGAGCCATGACGAATGATTGGCGACGAACAGCACCGACTGCCGCTTGTGCCGCCGCCCGCGCACGACCAAGCGCAGGCCCAGAATGCGGCACAGCAGACGGTGATAGATAAAGGGAATCGCGGTCGCCAGGCGACGGTCGAGCAGCAGCGCAAGACCCTGAAAAGGCAGCCCGATCAGGGTCAACAGGGCGAACTGGGTCAGCCGGCTGGCGGCCCGCAGCCGGCCGACCAGACCGCCGCCCACGCCGAGGTTGGGCAGTTCGGGAAGGTCGCCCGCGAAGCCCAGGGCGCCGGGACGCAGGGCGTTGCTCCGGCTGCGGCGGCGCAGGCGGCGAAAAGCGCCGGCCAGCCGCCGCTCCTCCGCCTCGATCGCTTCGGTCATGAATCGCCGCGCGTCTTGGTCTCGCGGTCCAGCGGCACGCCATAAAGCTCGAGCCGATGATCGACCAGCTTGAAGCCGAGCTTGCGGGCGATCGCCTCCTGCAGCTTTTCGATTTCCTCGGAATGGAACTCAACGACCTTGCCGCTGGCCAGGTCGATCAGGTGGTCGTGATGGGTATCGGGCACTTCCTCGTAACGGGACCGGCCGTCGCGGAAGTCGTGGCGCTCCAGGATGCCCGCTTCCTCGAACAGGCGGACGGTCCGGTAGACGGTGGCAATGGAGATTTTCGGGTCGACCGCAATGGAGCGGCGATAAAGCTCCTCCACATCCGGGTGGTCATGGGCTTCCGACAGCACCCGGGCGATCACCCGGCGCTGGTCGGTCATCCGCATGCCCTTGGCCATGCAAAGTTTTTCAATTCGGTCCGGCATCATTTTGAAATCCCGGTGATCAGCCGGCAGGGCGCCTCGCCCCACCCGGCGATCGGGAATGAGGGCGCAATCCCCACGCATTGCGGCCACGAAATTCGACTGTCCGCCACTATGCCTCGGATGGCCATCGCCGTCACCCATTGACGCGGCCGGCGGCGGCGCAAAACAGAAACGGCGCCGCGGGTGCGGCGCCGTATTCCCGACGACCGGCAGGCGCTGTTACGACCGACGGGTCCGCTTGCGGCGGCTGGTGCCCAGGCCGATCTTCTTGGCCAGATCGCGACGCTGGGCCGCGTAATTCGGTGCCACCATCGGATAATCCGCCGCCAGTTCCCAGCGCTCCCGATATTGTTCGGGCGTCATGTTGTACGCGGTCTTCAGGTGACGCTTCAGCATCTTCAGCTTTTTGCCGTCTTCCAGGCAGATGATGTAGTCGGGGGTGATCGACTTCTTGATCGGCACCGCCGGTTGCGGCCGCACGGCAACAGGCACTTCGGCCGGCCGGCCGATATTGGCCAGGGTCGCGAATACTTGCTGGATCAGCGCCGGCAAATCGGCGATCGGTACCGAATTATTGGATACGTGGGAGGCCACGATGTCTGCCGTCAGGCTGAGAATTTCACTGTGATTGCTGGCTTCGTCATTCATCGAAAAACGCCTTCATACCGACGATTACGGAATCCGATTCGAGTCGGACAATGACCGTAGATATACGAAGGCCAGTCGGCATACGCAAACATATTTAGGCGCAGTCAATGTAAAATCGGGTGAAAAATTTGCATTGGCCGGTGGCCTTTGCGACCTGACGAAGAACATCTGTCCATTCCTGGGGCTGCGAGGATTTCATTGCGCCCGATCAACCAAGTCCAGCACCGTCGCCGGGTATCAAATCAGCCCGTCCCGCAAAACAAGAGCATCGACGGTGCGCCCGTCGCTGCGCCGGTAATAGGCCGGGCGATGGCCGGCGGTTGCGAAACCGGCCCGGGCATAGAGATGCCGCGCCACATGATTGTCGGTGGCGACCTCGAGAAACAGGCTCTGGGCACCGGCTGCCGCGGCCGCCACGCGGACCGCGTCGAGCAGCAGCCGGCCATGGCCGGCGCCGCGCCGCGCCGCGCGGACGCCGATGGTCAGGAGTTCGGCCTCGTCGCCGGCGACCCTGGCAAGGGCCAGGCCGATCGGCTCGGCGGCCTCGAAAGCCATCAGGGCCAGGCTCCCGGGCAGCGCCAACAGTCTGGCCAGGTGGCCTTCCGACCAGGGGTCTTCGGGAAAGATCGCGGCGTGCAGGGCGGCCAGCACGGCGCAATGGGCCAGGCCGGCCGGGGCCACTTGGGGCGGGGCCACCCGGTTGCCGGCCAGGCGGGCGTCCGCGCCCCGCAGATAGATCGGCTCGGGCGCGGCCCGGGGCGGATCGGGCCGGTGCTGTGCTGCCCGGGCCATCGCCGCGGCGTCCGGCACGGCCAGCGGGGCCAGGGCAAGGTCGGTGCGGCCCGAGGCCGCGGCCACCAGGGCGGCGCCGCTGCCGGCCAGGCGCACCGGGCCGGTCGGCAGGGCGGCGGCCACGGCGGCCGGCGTCACCGCATCGGGCGGCGCCAGGGGGCTGCCATCGGCCCGGAACGGCTGGGCATAGATCTGGCCGCGGCGGGCATCAAGCGCCACCACCAGCGGCCGGGGGTCCGGCGGCAGGGCCAGGGCGACCGCCTCCAGGGTGGAAAAGCCGATGATCGGCCGCGCGATGGCCAGCGCCAGGCCGCGGGCCGCCGCCAGGGCGATCCGCACGCCGGTAAAGCTGCCCGGTCCCAGGGTGACCGCCAGGCGGTCGACCGCCGACCACTCCAGGCCCGCCTCGCGGCGCAGGCGTTCGATCACCGGCAACAGGATCTCGGCCTGGCCCGTGGGTCCCGGGGCGCGGTGTTCGGCGAGCACCCGGTTGCCGGCGACGAAGGCGGCCGACAGCGGTCCGGTCGCACAATCCAGTCCGAGGATGATCATGGCAGGCCCCGCCCCCGGGGGGCGGGTCACAGGACCTGGACGGCGTCGGCGAAGGCCAGCCGCGGGCTGCGCGGGAACAGGCCTGCGGGATCGCCATAGCCCAAGGCGCACAGGAAATTCGACTTGATCCGGGTGCCGGCGAAGAACGCCCGGTCGACACCGCCATTGTCGAAGCCCGACATGGGGCCGCAATCCAGGCCCAGGGCGCGGGCCGCCAGCATCAGATAGGCGCCCTGGAGGGTGGCGTTGCGGAAGGCCGTGACCTGCGCCACCTCGGGGGCAGCAAACCAGCCGGCGGCGCCCGGATTATGCGGGAACAGGGTCGGCAGGTGACGGGCGAAGTCAAGATCGTAGCCGATGATCACCGTGGCCGGCGCGGTCATGACCTTGTCCACATTGCCGGCGGAAACATGGGGCCGCAGCTTGTCCTTGGCCGCTCCGGTGGTGACGAAGACGAAGCGCGCCGGGGCACAATTGGCGCTGGTCGGGCCCATCCTGACCAGCTCGTACAAGGCCTCGATGGTGCCGTCCGGCAGCGGCTCGGCACGCCATTTATTGTGCGAGCGGGCGGCGGTCAGCAACTGGCCGAGGACGGCGTCCGGCAGGGCGGTCATGGGCATCCGATCTGGCAGCCCCGCGGGCGGGCGGTCAGACCGCCCGCACCTCGAGCACTTCGGGGATATAGTGTTTCAGCATGTTCTCGATGCCGGACTTGAGGGTCGCCGTCGAACTGGGGCAGCCCGCGCACGAGCCCTGCATGTGCAGGTAGACCACGCCGTCGGCAAAGCTGTCGAAAACGATGTCGCCGCCGTCCTGGGCCACCGCCGGGCGGACCCGGGTGTCGAGCAGCTCCTTGATCTGCTCGACCAACGCGGACTCGTCGCCGCCCGCCGCCGCGGGGGCGGCCGCCGGCAGGTCGGACAGCACCGGGTCGCCGCTGGCGAAATGATCGACGATCGCCCCCAGCACCGCCGGCTTCAGGTCGTTCCACTCGCCCGCCTTCTTGGTCACGGTGATGAAGTCGGAGCCCAGGAACACCCCGCGGACGCCGTCGATGGCGAATAGCCGCTTGGCCAGGGGCGAGCCGTCGGCCGTCTCCGCGCTGGGAAAATTGGCGGTGCCCATGGTCATGACATCGCGCCCGGGCAGGAATTTCAAGGTTGCCGGATTGGGGGTCGATTCGGTCTGGATGAACATGGCTGGCCTCTCCGCGGCAGGGGTTTGCTTCCGCGCTCTCTTCTACATGGCGGAAGAGGCCCGTAAGATCAAGGAACCAGAACCGCCGCAGGCCAGCCATGACCAGGACGAAATGACCAGCCCGGGCGCCACCGCCGCCGCCGCCGAGATCTGGGACGAATCCGCCGCCATCTCGGCCGAGATCGCCGCCCACCGGCCGTTGCCGCCGGTCGCCGCCCCGTCCTGGAGCCGCGACAGCCATAGCGCCGCCCTGTTGCTCGACGCCGCCTCGGGGCGGGGTGACCTGGCCGCCTTCATGGACCGCCTGGCCGCCGTCCTGGTCGCCGACGGCCTGCCCCTGGCGCGCCTCAACACCGGCTTTCTGGCGCTGCACCCGCAGATCTATGCCCGCACCCTGTCATGGGATGCGGCGGCCGGCACCGTGATCACCGATCGCGGCTTCGATATCGAGTTATCGGGCTTCTACCGGGCAAGCCCGGTGCGGCTGATCCACCAGGGGGCCGACGGCTTCCGGTGCCATCTGGAAGCACCGCTGGCCGCCGGCGACTTTCCGATCCTGCATGAATTGCGAGCGGCCGGGGTCACCGACTACTATGTCAGGCCGCTCGACTTCGCGACTGTCCGGCGCTCGTTCCTGTCGATCGCCACCACCCGCGCCGGCGGCTTCGCGGAGCCGGAACTGGCCCGTCTCGACGCCCTGTTGCCGCTTATCGCGATGCGCCTCGAGACGGTCGTGCTGCGGGTCATGACCAGCGACCTGCTGACCCTCTATCTCGGCCGCGACGCCGCCCGGCGGGTCGCCGCCGGGGCGGTCCGCCGGGGCGAAGGCCGGCTGATCCGGGCCGCCCTGCTGGCCTGTGACATGCGCGGCTTCACCCGCATGTCCGACCTGCTGCCGGCCGGCGACATGATCGACCTGCTCGACCGCTATCTCGATATTGTGACCATGGCCGTTCATCGTGCCGGCGGCGAGGTGCTGAAGTTCCTCGGCGACGGCCTGCTCGCCAGCTTCCCGGCCGACGAGGGCACCGGGACCGCGGCGACGGCTGCCCAGGCGGCCCGCGCTGCCCTGGACGCGGCCCGCCAGGCGCTGGCCGAGCTGGCCGATTTCGAGGCCCTGCCGGCACCGCTGGGCGAGGCCAGGCTGCGGGCCGGCTTCGCCCTGAACTTCGGGGATGTGGTCTATGGCAATATCGGCTCGCGGGAACGCCTCGATTTCACCGTGATCGGACCGGTGGTCAACGAGGTGGCGCGCCTGGAAGCCCTGTGCAAGACCCTCGACCGGCCGCTCCTGGCCACCCGGGCCTTTGCCGACGCCCTGGGCGGCGGCCTGCGCTCCCTGGGGGTTCATGCCCTGCGCGGCAAGCGCCAGCCGACCGAGGTATTTTCCGGTCTGGACGACTGAGCCGGGCGGCCCGCCGGCTCAGGCCAGATCGTCCACGTCCTCCGGCGACAGCTTGCCGGGGACCAGGGTGATCGGAACCCGAAAGGTCCCGGACATCTCGCCCGCCAGGGCCGAGACCAGCGGGCCGGGCCCCTCCTTGCCGGCGCCCGCGCCCAGCACCAGGATCCGCAGCGACGGGTCTTCTTCGATCAGGCGCAGCAACTGGTCCTTGCGGATGCCCTCGCGGATGACCAGCTCCGGGGTCAGGGCGACAATCCGCTGAACCTCGTCCGCCAGGTCGTGCAGCGTCGCTTCCGCCTGGTCGCGCGCCTCCTCCCGCATGATTTCCTCGACCCCCAGCCAATGGGGCATGTCGGCGGGCTGGATGACGTAGAGCAGCGTCACCATGCCGCCGGTTTTCTGCGCCCGGCGGGCCGCGTAGCGCAGGGCCAGCCGGCATTCAGGTGTATCGTCGACGACCACGAGGAACTTGCGTGGCGCCCTGGTCTCGGCCGTCATGCGGCGCCCCTCCATTGGGTTGCGCGGCGATGGTGCCATTGCCGGCCCGCGCCGTCTATTTTTCCAGTATGCCGACGATCTCGCGCAACTGGGTGCGGGCGCGCAGCAGGAAGAAGCCCTGGCCGACCAGGTGATTGGGGATCAACTGTCCGTCCAGCTTGCCATTCCACACGATCAGCGGCGACAGGGTGGCGATCTCGGCCAGGCTGTCCTGCATCTCGGTCCAGGCCTTGCCCAGGTTGCGTTCGGCGATCACCGCGGCGAAATCCTCGCGCACGGCGGCCAGCACCAGGAGATAGGCGTAGGCCTGGCCCTTGACCCGATAGAACAGGTCGTCGCAGCGCCCGTCGAACAGGTCGCCGCCCGATTGCCGGACCTGGGCGTCGATCGCCGCCGACAGCGAGCCCAGATCGATGGCGACCCGGTCCAGATAGGCCTGCAGATTGTCGGCCCG
Organism: Alphaproteobacteria bacterium; assembly: GCA_021774355.1. GTDB lineage: Bacteria > Pseudomonadota > Alphaproteobacteria > Zavarziniales > Zavarziniaceae > JAJFJE01. The sequence continues at coordinate 2,485 of JAJFJE010000404.1, read as the reverse complement.
GGCGTCGAAGGTCGCCGCCCCGGCGGCCAGCCGCTTCTGATAGGACAACAAGCTGCGCACCGCCGCCCGGTACTGGGCCTCCGACGTCGTGGTCGGCAGGATCGAGGTCGAGAAATCAAAGACCCACTTGGTTCCCGAGTAGTTGAGCGCGCCGGCCGCGTTCTGCAGGTCGGGATCGGCCGCGCTGGACCCCCGTACGCGGCCCAGGCGGTCGCGTAACTCGACGGCAAACAGGGTCAGGGAATCGACGATCCCCTGCTGGAAATTGGGCATGTTGTCGAGGGCACTCGACGGATAGAAGAAGGGATCGTTGGCGACCCAGGGGTTGATCGATACCTCGCGATTGACCAGGGCGGCGGCCATCGCCACCGCGTAGGACCCGCCGTCGGGCCGCATCTCGGCCGGCGGCGTGAAGGCGGCATCGTCGTCGATCCGGTTGATCAGCACCATGCCCACCGGGTAATAGAGCCCGACCACGAGGGCCACCAGCACCGCCAGGGCGATCCAGGTGCGGCGCCCCGGGCGGGGCAGGCGGCGCCCGGGCTTGTCGTCCACAAAGACGCGGCTGCGTTCCATCGGGTGGTCTCCGGCTTGCTCGGTGCCCCTCCACAATGACCACCGGACCCGGGCGGTCAAGGGGTGCGGCGCCGCGCACCCCCCGGACTCCGCGGGTGTAACGCAAACCGTCTAGAAGAATCACCGAATTCGCGTTAAGCTCGCGTTTCCGACTCCTGTTCAAATCCGCCCGGGGGTTCCGTTTCGGGTGGTATTGCCGGGGTGCCTTTGTCGGACGCGCTCCGGCCCGCATCCGGAGCGGATCTTTGACGACGCGCACGACGATGCGGAACGCGATAGGGACAGTACGATATGGCCGGAAAGACCAAGACCATCACCAGCGGGCCGGCGCATCCCGGCACGGCGATCGCCGAAGCGGTGCTGGCCAAGCATTCTCTCACCCAGGATCAATTGGCCAAAATGACCGGGGTCTCGCGCCGGACCATCAACCAGCTGGTCAACAAGCGGCGCAACCTGACCGCCGACATGGCGCTCAGGATCTCCAAGGTTACAGGCGACGACGCTCGCGAATGGCTTGATCGCCAGACCGCCTACGACCTCCACCAGACCGCCCAGGCCATGGCCAAGACCCTGGCCAAGATCCCGGTCGCCGGATCCAAGGCCGCCGCGACGGTGGCCAAGAAGACAGCGAAGCCCGCGGTCAAGACGGAGCCGAAGGTCACGCCGAAGCCGGCGGCCAAGACGCCGGCCAAGCCGGCCATTGCCGAAACGCCGGCAAAATCGGCCAAGCCGGCCAAGCCGGCCAAGCCCGCGAAAGCGGCCAAGCCGGCCAAGGCGGCCAAGGTCGAAAAACCCGCGAAGCCGGTCAAGCCCGCCAAGCCGGCCCCGGCCAAGGTCCCGGCGGCCAAGCCGGCAACGGCCAAGGCGGCTCCGGCCGCGGCCAAGCCGGCGGCGAAGGTCGCCAAGAAGGTCGCCAAGGCACCGAAGAAGGCAAAGAAGAAGTAGGTTCGGCACCGCCTGTCGCGGACAGGCGGCGGGGGCGGCTGGCGCGACCGGCCGCCCTTTTCGGTTCCGTCCCGGGCCCGCCGCGGAACCGGGCGCCGCCTCAGAGAAAGCCGACGATGCGCCGGGTTTCGGCCATGATCGGGGCGGCCAGGGCGGCGGCCCGTTCGGCGCCGTCGCTCAGCACCGCTTCGATATGTCCGGGATCGGCCAGCAGGCGCCGCATTTCGGCGGTGATCGGGCCGAGCACGGCAACCGCCCGCTCGGTCAGGGCCGCCTTGAACACGGCAAAGCTCTTGCCGGCAAAGGCGTCGACCGCCGCTGCCAGGCTCTGATCGCCCAGGGCGGCGTGGATCGCCAGCAAATTGGCCGCCTCTGGCCGTCCGGCCAGGGCGTCGACCGTGTCCGGCAGCAGGTCCGGGTCGGTCTTGGCGCGGCGGATCTTCAGGGCGATGGTGTCGGCATCGTCGGTCAGGTTGATCCGCGACTGGTCGCTGTCGTCGGATTTCGACATCTTCTTGGTGCCGTCGCGCAGCGACATGACGCGGGTCGCCTCGCCCAGGATCAGGGGCTCGGGCGTCGGGAAATGCTCGATCCCGTAGTCATGATTGAATTTTTGGGCAATGTCCCGGGCCAGTTCCAGATGCTGCTTCTGGTCTTCGCCCACGGGTACCCGGAGCGCCCGGTAGGCCAGGATATCGGCCGCCATCAGATTGGGATAGACGTACAGGCCGACGCTCGCATTCTCGCGCTGCTTGCCCGCCTTCTCCTTGAACTGGGTCATCCGGTTCAGCCAGCCCAGCCGGGCGACGCAGTTGAAAATCCAGGCGAGCTGGGCGTGCTCGGCGACCTGGGACTGGTTGAACAGAATGTTGGTTTCCGGGTCGATGCCGGCGGCGATCAGCCCGGCCGTGACCTCGCGGGTGTTGGCTAGAAGCTCGGCCGGGTCCTGGGGCACGGTGATGGC
>JAJFJE010000403.1 GCA_021774355.1 Alphaproteobacteria bacterium | reverse complement strand
GGGGCCTATGCCGGCTTTGCCTGACCTTTCCCTCCCCCGACCATCCGGAGAGCCTTTCATGAACACATTCTTCAAGACCGTGGCAGCGGCCGCGCTGCTGGTGTCGGCTACGGCCGTCGCCCATGCCGAGGACACCGAGATGAATTTCGGCGTCATCTCGACCGAATCGACCATGAACCTGAAGCCGCTGTGGGATCCCTTCCTGGCCGACATGGCCAAGGAGACCGGCTTCAAGATCAATGCCTTCTTCGCATCGGACTATGCCGGGGTGATCGAAGGCATGCGCTTCGGCAAGGTGCAGGCCGCCTGGTTCGGCAACAAGTCGGCGATGGAGGCGGTCGACCGCGCCAATGGCGAGATCTTCGCCCAGTCGGTGGCGAGCGACGGCAGCCCCGGCTACTGGTCCCTGCTGATCGTGCCGGCGGACAGCAAGATCAACACCCTCGACGACATTCTGAAATGCGACGGCAGCCTGAATTTCGGCCTGGGCGATCCCAATTCGACGTCCGGCTTCCTGGTGCCCACCACCTTCATCTTCGCCAAGAACAACATCGACCCCAAGACCTGCTTCAAGACGGTGCGCAACGCCAATCACGAGACCAATGCCCTGGCTGTGGCCAATGGCCAGGTCGATGTGGCGACCAACAATACCGAGAACATGGACCGGCTGAAGCTGACCAATCCTGAAGCCTATAAGAAGATCAAGATCATCTGGACCTCGCCCCTGATCCCCTCCGACCCGATCGTGTGGGACAAGCGGATCGACCAGGCGTCCAAGGACAAGCTGCTGCGCTTCTTCATGACCTATGGCCGGGTCGGCACCCCCGACGAGGTGGCCCATGCCCGCGCGGTTCTGACCGGCCTGCAATGGGCGCCGTTCCGCCCCTCGTCGGATGCCCAGCTCTACCCCATCCGGGTCCTGCAGGTGTCCAAGCAGATCTTCCAGACCCAGGGCGACACGACCCTGAGCGACGCGGAAAAAGCCGCCAAGATCAAGGAACTGGAAGCCCAGAAGGCCGAATATGAAGGGCTGCTGGCACGGGTGCCCCAGCTCTGAGGCCGCGCTCTGCGGGCCGCCCCCGCGCGGATGCTCCCGCGTCCCTGCGCAGCGGCCCGGCCGACCAAGCGATCCAGGACGGCGTTGCCGCCGCCTGGATCGCCGTCCGCGGCGGCACGCCCATACCGACGATGTCACCGCACCACAGCCCTGGACAGGCCGAAGGATGACCCGGCAGGCCGGCGGCGCCCAGGCCGCCCCACCGCGCGAACTCGGCCGGTCGCTCTATAACGGCCTGGTCTGGGGCGGCCTCGTCGCCTTGCTGGTCTGGAGCTGGAATCCGGCGGAAATGTACCGCGTGGTCGGCCTGTTCACCGACGGCGGCAACATGGTCGAATATGCCAGCGGCTTCCTGAAGCCGGCGTTTCGCGACTGGCGCTATTATGTCGACGAGATGATCCTGACCGTCCAGATCGCCACCTGGGGCACTGTCCTGGCGGTGGTGGCGGCCTTTCCCTTGGGCATCTTGTCGGCCAGCAACATGGCGCCCTGGTGGGTCTACCAGCCGGTGCGCCGCCTGATGGATGCCTGCCGGGCGATCAACGAACTGGTCTTCGCCGTGCTCTTCGTGACCGCCGTGGGCCTCGGCCCCTTTGCCGGAGTCATGGCCCTGTTCATCCACACCACCGGCATCCTGGCCAAGCTGTTCTCCGAGGCGGTCGAGGCCATCGATCCCCGGCCCGTCGAAGGCATCCGGGCGACCGGGGCGACCCGCATCCAGGAAGTGATCTTCGGCGTGGTGCCCCAGGTTCTGCCCCTGTGGCTGTCCTATGCCCTCTACCGCTTCGAATCCAATGTCCGGGCGGCCACCGTGCTGGGCCTGATCGGTGCCGGCGGCATCGGCCAGGTGATGTTTGAATCGATCCGCGGCTTCTACTACGCCGAGACGGCGGCGATCCTGATCATCGTCATCGTCACGGTGGTTGCCACCGACCTCCTGTCCCAGCAATTGCGCAGAGCCGTCACATGATCGCAGGCTTGACGATGAACGCCGATACCCTGGTGCGCCTCTACGAGCTGCGCGCCGGCGGGGCCTATGGCCTGTCCGCCGTGTCCCAGTTGGAACATGCCCTGCAAGCTGCGGCCGGTGCCCGGGCCATGGCCGCCCCGGCCAGCCTGGTGGTCGCCGCCCTGCTCCATGATGTCGGCCACCTGTTCCACGACGAAGATCGCGACCTCGCCGCCGAAGGCGTGGACGACCGTCACGAGGTGCAGGGCGCGGCCTGGCTCGCCCAGCGCTTTCCGGCGTCGGTCAGCGAGCCGATCCGCCTGCATGTCGCGGCCAAGCGTTTCCTGGTCGCCACCGAGCCCGACTACGCCGCCCGCCTGTCGCCGGATTCGGTGCGCAGCCTGGCCCTCCAGGGCGGCCCGATGACGCCCGCCCAATGTCGCGCCTTCCGGGCCGAGACCTGGTGGCGCGACGCCGTCGCCCTGCGCCGCCTGGACGAGGCCGCCAAGGTGCCGGGTGCGGTTACCCCCGGCCTGCGGGACTTCCTGCCGATGATCGCCGCGACCCTCGACCGCCCGTCACCCGAGGTGGCCTAGCGCATCTTCGGGCGACGTGGAATCCGGCGCGCCGTCTGACGGTGCGTTAGTTCAACGCGTTGGAGGATTGGCGGAAGGACCCTCATTCCGCCAATCCTCCAGCAGGCCAAGGAAGGCTGCGCCGGCGCGCTCGATGGGCCCGTTATTGTCCAGCCGGACCAGGGCCGGATGGGCGACCGCCAGGGTTGTCGCCCGGGCCAGCCGGGCCTCCAATGCGCCGTCGCTCGCCCGTTCGCGCTGGTGCAGCCGTGCCGCGAGCCGCGCGACGTCCACCGTGACCAGCACCGGCAGAAGGTCGGGAAAGCGCGCCGCAGCGGCCGGCAGGGCCGCCCGGGAGCCATTGGCGACCACCGCGAGGCCGGCCGCGCACCACAGGTCGATCTCCCGGCCCAGGCCATAATCCAGGCCATGGCTGGTCCAGCTCAGGGCAAAGCAGCCGGCGGCCCGGCGGCGGGCAAATTCGGCCGGCGACAGGGCGACATGGTTCTCGCCGCCCGCCCCCGCCGGCCGGGTGATATAGCGGTGGGCAAAGACCACGCCGGCCGGCTCCGCCGCCCGGGCATAGGCGATCAGGCTGTCCTTGCCCGCACCGGACGGCCCGATCAGATAGACCAGGCGGCCGGTCACGGCGCGGCGCCGCCCAGGGGCCAGCGGGCCAGGACGGTAAAGGGCGCGCCCGGCGCCGGCTCGACGAACAGGCACAGGTCCTCGACCGCCACCGGACCCGCCAATGCCGTCCCGAAATGGGCCGTCAGCAGCGCTTCCAGGGCGTCGCGCCGGGCGCGCTCGGCAACCCGCCCGGTCAGGGTCATGTGAAAGCGGAACATGTCGAAGACGTATGGATAGCCCCAGCGGCGGAGGTTATCGTCCTGGCGCGGGGTCAGGGGCGCGGCCCGGCGGCGCGCCAGTTCGGCGGCCGTGGGCGGCGCCCGGAACCGGTCCAGTTCGGTGACACAGGCGTCGGCCAGGGCCGCCAGGGCGGCACAGGGCACCGTCTCGACCAGGGCCAGAAAGCCGTCCAGCACGGCCGGTTGCAAGCCCGCCAGGGCGACCGGCCGGTGGTCGGCCGCAAGGCGTGCCACGGCGCCATGGAGGGCTTCGACCGTGCCGCCCGCGGCCAGGCGGAAGGGCGGCTTCAGCGTCCCGTGAAAGCCATAGCGCCGGGGCTCGGCCGTCAGGCCCGGCCATTCGGCCGCCCAGTCTTCGGTCCAGGACGGCGGCGGCACGGCCGCGCCCGTCTCGGCATCGCGCCCCAGCCAGCTGCGGCCCAGGTTCGCCAGGGCCTGTTCGGGCCGGGGCGCGTAATAGACCGCATAGCGCGTGGTCACAGGACACGCCGTCCCTGACACCAGGCGCCGCGCACCACCGGCACCTCGCCCAGCAGGCGGACCCGGATCAGGTCGGCACGCAGCCCTTCGGCGATCCGGCCGCGATCGTCGAGCCCGACCATGGCGGCCGGCTGGCCGCTGACCATGGCGACACTGGCGGCAAGCGGCACGCCGTGCCGGCTGTGAAGCAGGAACGCCGCATGGAGCAGGCTGGACGGCACGTAGTCCGAAGACAGGGCATTGACCAGGCCGGCCTCGGCCAGTTCGGCGGTCGCCACATTGCCCGAATGGGAGCCGCCGCGGACCAGGTTGGGCGCCCCCATGATCACCGCCATGCCGTTGGCCCGGGCAAGTTCGGCCGCCAGCCGGGTGGTGGGGAATTCGGCGATGGCGATGCCTTCGGCGACGGCCTCGGCGACATGGTCCCGGGTGGTGTCGTCATGGCTCGCCAGGGGCACCCCGAGGGCCCGGCCGCGGGCCACGATCTGGGCCCGGTGGCGGGCGGAGTGATCCGCCATCAGGCGCTGGCGCAGGACCACCTGGGCCTCCAGTTCCGCGGCGGACCAGCCTTCGTCCCGGTGATATTGGGCAAAGGTCGCGATGTCGGTCCATTGGCGCTGGCCCGGCGTGTGGTCCATCACCGAGATCAGGCGCAGGCGCGGCTCGTCGACCAGCCGTTCGAACGACTCGCCCAGGCCCGGATCGGCCAGTTCGCAGCGCAGGTGGAGATAATGGTCGGCGCGCAGCACCGCGGCCCCGCAGGCCTCGCGCAGGGCCGCGATGGAGCGTTCGAGCATGGCGGCACGGACCCCGTCGCTGTCCAGGTCGCCGATGCAGACGGCGTCCAGCACCGTGGTGATGCCGGCCGCCGCGACCTGGCCGTCATGGGCCAGCAGGGCCGCCAGGGGCGACGGCCAGAACACGCCGGGGCGGGGCTCGAAATGCTTTTCCAGATTGTCGGTATGGAGTTCGACCAGGCCGGGCAGCAGATAATCGCCCTCGAGATCGACAATGTCCCAGGCCTGGCCCGGCGACCGGCCGATGGCGGCGATCACGCCGTCGCTGACCGTCACCTCGGTTTCAGCCACCCGATCGGCCAGCACCACCCGGCCATGCACGAACGCCCTGTCAGTCATGCCGCCTGCCTCGCCGCTGCGATATCGAACAGGCGGTCGGCGACCTGATCGCGCACCGCCTCGTCGTGAAAAATGCCGACAATGGCCGTGCCGGCCTGCTTGCGTTCCCCGATCATCGCCACCACCGTTCGGCGGTTGCCATCGTCGAGCGCCGCGGTCGGCTCGTCCAGCAGCAGGATCGGCTGGGCCACCGCAAAGCCCCGCGCAATGTTGACGCGCTGCTGCTCGCCGCCGGAAAAGGTCGCCGGGGCCAGCGGCCACAGTGCCGGGGGGATGCGCAGCCGGCTCAGCAGGTCCGCCGCCCGGCGCCGCGCCGCCGCCTCGTCAAGGCCATCGGCGATCAGCGGCTCGGCCACGATGTCGAGGGCGGGCACCCGCGGCACCACCCGCAGGAACTGGCTGACATAGCCGATGGTCTGGCGCCGCAGGGCCAGCACCGCCTGGGGTTCCAGGGCGGCGAGGTCGACCATCCGGCCATCGTGGCGCAGCCACAGATGGCCGGCCGAGGCCAGGTAATTGCCGTAGAGGCAGCGCAATATGGTCGACTTGCCGACCCCCGAAGGGCCCACCAGGGCGACGCACTCGCCGGCCCGCACGGTCAGGTCCAGCCCAGCCAGAACCGGGATCTCGGCGCCGCCCTGATGGTGCAGGACGAAGCGCTTGGCCAGGCCTTCGATGGCGATCATGGTATCCGCAGACGGCTGTTCCATCACAGCACCGACGAGACGAGCAATTGGGTATAGGGATGCTGGGGATCGTCCAGCACCTGGTCGGTCAGGCCGCTTTCCACCACCAGCCCGCCTTTCATCACCATCAGGCGGTGGGCCAGCAGGCGCACCACATGGAGATCGTGGGTTACCACCACCGCCGCCAGGCCGTATTGCCCGACCAGGCGGCGCAGCAGGTCGAGCAGCCGGGCCTGGACCGAGACGTCGAGGCCGCCGGTCGGCTCGTCCATGAAGACCAGGCGCGGTGCCGTGACCAGGGTGCGGGCGATCTGCAGCCGCTGCTGCATGCCGCCGGAGAAGCTGCTGGGCAGTTCGTCCAGGCGGCCGACATCGAGATCGACCCGCGCCAGCCAATCGGCCGCTCGGGCCCGGATCTGGCCGTAATGGCGTTCGCCCACCGCCATCAGCCGCTCGCCCACATTGCCCCCGGCCGAGACATTCATGCGCAGCCCGTCCGCCGCATTCTGGTGGACGATGCCCCAGTCGGTGCGCAGCAGCAGCCGCCTTTCCGCTTCGGACTGGGCATAGAGGTCGATCTGCCGGCCCTGGCGGTCGCCGTAGAGGACCCGGCCGCGGCACGGCGTCAACTGGGCCGACAGGCCGCGCAGCAAGGTCGTCTTGCCGGCCCCGGATTCACCGACAATGCCCAGCACCTCGCCCGGCCACAGCGCCAGATCGACGGCGGTAAAGGCCATCCGCCGGCCGAAATCATGGCCCAGTCCTTCGGCCGTCAGGATCGGCCCGGACCCGGTCATTCCGCGGCCTCCCCGGCGCCCTGGCGGCCCCGGCAATAGTCCGAGTCCGAGCAGATGAACAGGCGGCTGCCGCGGTCGTCCATGATCATCTCGTCGAGAAAACTGTCGGTCGCGCCGCACAGGGCACAGCATTCGTCCCAGCGCTGCACGGTGAAGGGATAGTCGTCGAAATCCAGGCTGCGCACCGGGGTGTGGGGCGGCACCGCATAGATCCGCCGCTCGCGCCCGGCGCCGAACAACTGCAGCGCCGGGCTGCGGTCCATCTTGGGATTGTCGAATTTGGGGATCGGGCTGGGCGACATGATGTAGTGGCCGTTGACCAGCACCGGATAGTCGTAGGATTTGGCGATGGCGCCGTGGCGGGCGATGTCTTCGTAGAGATTGACCTGCATGGCGCCGTAGTCCCTGAGGGCATGCATCCGCCGGGTTTCGGTGTCGCGCGGCTCCAGCCAGCGCAGGGGCTCGGGGATCGGCACCTGGTAGACCAGGATCTGGCCGGCGGCGAGCGGCGTCTCGGGAATGCGGTGGCGGGTCTGGATGATCGTCGCCTCGGCGGTGTGTTCGGTCGTCGCAACCCCGGCCATGCGCCTGAAGAAGCGGCGGATGCTGACCGCATTGGTGGTGTCGTCGGCACCCTGGTCGATCACCTTGAGGACGTCGTCGGGACCGATCACCGCGGCGGTCACCTGGATGCCGCCGGTGCCCCAGCCATAGGGCAGCGGCATCTCGCGCGCGGCAAAGGGCACCTGATAGCCGGGGATTGCCACCGCCTTCAGGATGGCGCGGCGGATCATCCGCTTGGTCTGCTCGTCCAGATAGGCGAAATTGTAGTCGGCGCCGGTCATTCCGCAGCCTCCCGTTCGGCCGCCAGGGTCGCCGCGGCCGCCCGGCGCAGCCGCCGCACCAGCTCCAGTTCCGACTGGAAATCGACATAATGGGGCAGCTTCAGATGCTCGACGAAGCCGGTCGCCTGGACGTTGTCGCAATGGGACAGGACGAATTCCACGTCCTGGGCGGGCCCCTTCACGGTCTCGCCCAGTTCCGCGGCCCGCAGGGCGCGGTCGACCAGGGCCATGGCCATGGCCTTGCGCTCGCCATGGCCGAACACCAGGCCATAGCCCCGGGTGAACTGCGGCGGCGCCATAGCCGAGCCCTTGAACTGGTTGACCATCTCGCATTCGGTGAGGTCGATATCGCCGAGCGCCACGGCGAAGCCCAGTTCGGGCGGCACGAATTCGACCGCCACGGTGCCGATGCGGATCTCACCGGCAAAGGGGTGGGTGCTGCCATAGCCGCGCTGGGTGGAATAGCCAAGCGCCAGCAGGAAGCCCTCGTCGCCCCGGGCCAGCGCCTGCAGGCGCAGGTCGCGCCCGGCGGGAAAGTCCAGGGGTTCGCGGGTCAGATCGGCGACGGCGTCGCCCGCCGCCGCCGGCGGCGTCTCGATCAGGCCCTCGGCGCCCATCAGGTCGAGCACACGGGGCATTGCCGCCGGCAGCGGCTCGGCCGCCCGGGGCGCCGGCGACGGGTCGGCGGCCGCGGCAAAATCGAGCAGGCGGTGGGTGTAGTCGAAGGTCGGACCCAGGATCTGGCCACCGGGAATGTCCTTGAAGGTGGCCGAGACCCGGCGCTGCAGGGCCATCGCCGCGGTATCGACCGGCTGCGCGGTGCCGAACCGCGGCAGGGTGGTGCGATAGGCCCGGACCAGGAAGATCGCCTCGATCAGGTCGCCCCGGGCCTGGCGAATCGCCAAGGCCGCCAGCTCGCGGTCGTGAAGCGCCCCTTCGGCCATCACCCGGTCGACCGCCAGGCCCAGTTGCCCGGCGATCTGCGTCGCCGAAAGGGCCGGCACCGACGGGTCGCCGCGCCGTTCTTCCGCCAGCCAGGCATGGGCATTGTCGATCGCCTGTTCGCCGCCTTTCAGGGCCACATACATGGATCAGCCTCCCACAAGGGTGGTGCGGGGCAGGCCGCACAGCAGCGGCCCGCAGGTCAGGAGAAGATCGACACCGCGGGGAAAGCGGCCCCGGTTGGCCGCCCAGCAGGCCAGGAAATCCGCCGGCAAGCCGTCCGCCGCAAGGGTCGCCCGGTCGGCGATGCCGGGCCCGGACAGCACCAGGGGACCGCCCGCCCGCAGCCCCGCGACGTCGACGATGACGGTGGCGGAGTGGTCGGGATAGTCGTCGCTGCCGGCGGCAAAGACCGCGAGGGGCGGCAGTTCGGCCGCCGTGACGACGGCGAAACGGGCGGCCTCCGGCCCGGCCGCCGGGGGACAGCCGCAATGGAAGCGCAGATAGGCCGCGGCCGGACGCAGGGCCGGACTCAGCCACAGGGGCGTGTCGTGGTCGAGCAGGGTCAGGGCCAAGGCGGCGGCGGCCGGGCCGAGCGGCGGCGGCGGCGGCGCCAGGCCGTGGCCGAGGGCGACCAGGCACCCGGGCTCGGACAAAGCGGTCAGGGCGGCCCGGAAGCTCACCTGGGCGGCCAGGGCCGGGTCGGCAAAGCCGGGGGCGAGGCCCGCGGGGAACGAAGCGGTCATGACATCACCGGCTGCGGACGAGGCCAAGGAAATCGACCCGGGTGGCGGCGGCCGCACGGCTCGTCTCGGTCCGGGCGGCAGCGGCCTGGGCGGCCAGGGGCGCGATCAGGCTGGCCATCAGGCCCGGCCCCGCCGGGCCTTGCAGCAGGGCGTCGAACAGCGCCGCAAGTTCGGCCTTGCGGCGGTCGCGCCCGGCGACATAGCCATGGCCCACCGTGCCGTCAGCGAGTTGCACGCTGCACCGGGTGGCCGTCATCTCGCCCAGATTGAACGGCTGGCCATTGCCCCCGGCCCGGCCCTGGACCATCACCAGGCCACATTCCGGGGCCCGCAGAAGGTGCCAGGCGGGGCCCGGCGCCACACCCGCCCAGGCGGTCTCGAGGGCAGCGGCCGGCGCCCGGGCCAGCACTCCCATCCAGTACGGCCGGTCGGCCGGCGTAAGCGTCGCGTTGTCGTCGGTTGTCATGGCCCCACCCTAGCGGCCCGCCGTCTTGCGGCAACCGACCGGCTTCGATAAAGGTCTAGATGTCTAGACCTTGAAGAAAGCGGCCGATGGACCGGCACGACGGGCCCCTGTGGCAACAGATCGAGCGGATCCTGGCCGGCGAGATCGCCGCGGGCGCTTTCAAGGCGGGCGAGCGGCTGCCGCCCGAGGCCGCGCTGGCGCGCCGCTTCCAGGTCAACCGCCATACCCTGCGCCGGGCCATGGCCACGCTGGAGGAGGCCGGCCTGGTGCGCATCGAGCAGGGCCGCGGCAGCTTCGTCCAGGAGACGGTGATCGAATATCCGGTCAGCCGCCGCACCCGCTTTTCCGCGATCATCAGCGGCCAGCATCGCCAGCCCCACGGCGCCCTGGTGCGCGCCGTGGACCTGCCGGCCAGTGCCGAAATGGCCCGCGCCCTGAAGCTGCGCGGCGGCCAGCGGGTGATCGTCCTCGACATTGTCGGCCATGCCGACGACCGGCCGATCAGCCTGGTCAGCCATTGCTTCCCGCGCAGCCGCTTTCCCGACCTGATCGCGGCCTATCGCACATCGGGCTCGATCACCGCGGCGCTGGCCCGGCACGGGGTTGCCGACTATGTCCGCAACCATACCCGCGTCACCACCCGCATGCCCGATGCCCTTGAAGCGCGGATCCTGCAGCAGTCGCCGCGCCAGCCGATCCTGGTCACCGAAAGCGTCAATGACGACCTGGACGGCCGCCCTGTCGAATACAGCTATGGCCGCTTTGCCGGCGAGCGGGTGCAGGTTCTGTTCCGGCCCTGATACGGCCATGGCGCAGGTCCTCCGACGATCGGGCACGGCATTGCCGCACCAACGGATAGGCCGCAGTCGTGACAGGACCGTGACGGCGATATGACAATTGCCGCCGGGACCGCGGGCGGGGAGCGGATGACCGGGCGGAAAGGTCCAGCACCCACTGTCAAGACTCTGTCACAGGCACTTGCTAGAAGCGGCAGATGTTCATGGCTGGCCAGTGACTCCATGCTGATCGACGGCGCCCGCATCCTTCGTGCCGACGGCACCATCGCGCCCGGTTCCCTGGCCCTGGCCGACGGCCGCATTGCCGCTATCGACGGCGCCCCGCCCCGCCCCGGCCGCCGCCTCGACGGCCGCGGCCTGCTCGCCCTGCCCGGCATCGTCGACATCCATGGCGATGCCTTCGAACGGCAGGTGATGCCCCGGCCGGGGGTCGCCGTGCCGCTCGACATTGCCCTGGAGGACACCGACCGCCAGATGCTGGCCAGCGGCATCACCACGGCGTTTCATGGTGTCACCTGTTCCTGGGAGCCTGGGCTGCGCAGCCTGGAGGCGTGCCGCACCCTGATCGAGGCCCTGCCGCGCCTGGCGGCGCGGCTGGCCTGCGACACCCGCATCCATCTGCGCTTCGAGACCTATGCGCTCGACGCGCTGGACCCGGTCGCCACCTGGATCGCCGAGGGGTGCCTGGGCCTGCTGGCCTTTAACGACCATACGCCGGACATCCACGCCCAGCGCCACCGCCCCGACAAGGCGGCCAAGGTCATCGAGCGCAGCGGCCTGGACGCCGCCTCTTTTACCGCCCTGGTCGAGCAGGTGGCGGCCCGGGCAGACGCGGTCCCTGCCGCCCTGGAGCGGCTGGCCGCGGCCGCCCGCCGCGCCGGCCTGCCCTTGCTCTCCCACGACGACGACAGCCCGGAACGGCGCCGGCACTATCACCGGCTGGGCTGCACCATCGCCGAATTTCCCGAAACCGCTGCCACGGCGCGGGCGGCGCGGGCGCTCGGCAATCCGGTGGTGCTGGGCGCCCCCAATGTGCTGCGCGGCGGCAGCCACCATGGCGCGGTCTGCGCCACCGCCATGGTCGAGGCCGGCCTGTGCACCGTGCTGGCCTCCGACTATTACTATCCGGCCCTGCTCAACGCCGCCTTCCTGCTGGCCCAGCGGCCGGGCGGCAGCCTGGCTGCGGCCTGGGCCCTGGTCAGCGCCAACCCCGCCCGGGCGACCGGCCTCGACGACCGCGGCACCCTGGCCCCCGGGAAGCGGGCCGACCTCGTCCTGGTCGACGACGGCGACCCGCGGCGGCCCCGGCTGGTCGCCACCCTGGTTGCCGGGCGGCCGGTCTTCACCACGGCGCCGGAGCGGTTTTCCTGAGGCCGGGGCGGACCCCCCGCGGGTTCGACGGCGCGCCACGGCCGTGACCGGCCGGGGCCTGGCCGGGCCTCAGACCGAGGTGTCGACCACCGCCTGGGTTGCGGCGAGCACGAACAGATAGACCGTGATGGCCATGCCGACGGCCCATACGGCGGTGCGCAGCAGACCGATATTGATCGCCAGATAGACCCCGGTATAGGCCAGCCGGGCGACCACGAAGGCGACCGCCAGCTGGTTGACCAGCACGGCGTCCACGCCCACCGTCAGCGCCAGGGCCACGGCGATGGCGAAAGCCGGAAAGGCCTCGAAATGATTGCGCTGGGCCCACACCGCCCGCTGGCGCCAGCCGGTGAGGCTCGCTTCCCACTGGCGGGAATTGGTGTGGTCGTAGGACCCCAGGGCCGACATCTTGGCCAGGCCGACGGTACCGACGGGCAGCAGCGCCGCCACCAGAATCATCCATATGGCAAGCATGGTTTCCCCCTGTTACGCGTCCCGTTCGTTGCGGGACAGGCTGACTCCTAGCACGGCGGCGACGGCGCGCAAATCGCCCGATGGCGCCCGACAAACCGGGCGACTTCGGCAAGCAGGCGGTCGGGCTGGTCGCGCTGGGGCGCGTGGCCGCAGGACACCAGCTTCAGCAGTTCGGCCTGGGGCACCCGGTGGGCGATGCCGTCAAGCTGGGCCATGGTGCCGTAGGGATCGTCCGCGCCCTGCACCGCCAGCAGCGGACAGCGGATCCGGCCCAGCAGGTCGGCCAGGGTCCAGGCGCGGAATGCGGGATCGAGCCAAATGTCGTTCCAGCCGAAAAAGGCCGAATCGGGATCGTCGTGATACCGTCCCAGCGCCGCCTTCAAGCCACCCGCCAGATAGTCCACCCGGGCCGCCCGGATGCGCGCCAGGGTGACCTCCTCGACGAAGATGTGGGGCGCCAGGACGATCGCGCCGGCGACCAGCGCCGGCTGTTGCGCGGCGGCGATCAGCGCGATCGAGCCGCCGTCGCTGTGGCCAAGCAGCCAGACCGGGTCGCCCAGGCCCAGCGCCGACAGCACCCCGGGGAGCAGCGCCGCCTGATCGTGCATGAAGCGGACCGGCCAGCGAACGCCCGCCGGGCGGGGCGTCGAGCGGCCATAGCCGGGCCGGGAATAGACCAGGCCGCGGCAGCCGGCAGCGGCACACAGCCGATCGGGAACGTCGCGCCACTGGGCGACCGAGCCCAGCCCCTCATGGAGGAACACCATCACGGGGCCGTCGGACGGCCCCGCCACGGCGCGGTACTCGATCGCCAGCGGCCCCTCCGGGCGGTCGATGACGAGCTGCCGGGTCAAGCCGCCGCTTCCCGCTGGCGCAGCTTGAAGCGCTGGATCTTGCCGGTCGCGGTCTTGGGCAGCTCGTCGACGAATTCGATCGCCCGGGGATATTTGTGGGCCGCCAGGCGGGCCTTCACGAAAGCCCTGATCTCGTCCTCGAGGGCCGTTGACGGCAAGGCCTCTGGTTTCAGGACCAGGAATGCCTTGGTCTTGGTCAGGCCGCTAGCGTCGGCGGTCCCGATGACTGCCGCTTCGAGCACCGCTGGATGTTCCACCAGGGTGCCTTCGACCTCGAAAGGCGAGACATACTGCCCGCTGACCTTCAGCATGTCGTCGCTCCGCCCGGCATAGACGTAATAACCATTCTCGTCACACAGATATTTGTCGCCGCTGCGGGTCCAGGGGCCGAGGAAGGTGGCCCGGCTGCGGCCGCGGTCGGCCCAGTAGAGCAGGGCCGCGCTGGGTCCGCGGACATAGAGGTCGCCCAGGGTTCCGGGGCCGACCGGCCGGCCGTCGTCGCTGCGCAGTTCGACATCATACCCGGGGACCGGCGTGCCGGTGGTGCCATAGCGGATGTCGCCGACCCGGTTGGACAGGAAGATGTGCAGCATCTCGGTGGACCCGATGCCATCCATGATCGGGCAGCCGAAGCGCGCCTCGAAGCGTTCGCCGATGTCCCTCGGCAGGGCCTCGCCGGCCGATACCGCCAGGCGCAGGGCGACATCGCTGCGCTCGATGCCGGGCGCCGCGAGCATCGCGGCATAGAGCGTGGGGACCCCAAAGAAGACGCTGGGCCGGTGCCGGGTCAGGCGCGCGAAGACGCTCGCCGGGGTCGGCCTTTCGCCCATCAGGACGGTGGTCGCGCCGGCCGACAGGGGGAAGGTCAGGGCATTGCCCAGGCCATAGGCGAAGAACAGCTTGGCCGCCGAGAACACCACGTCCTGGTCGGTCAGGCCGAGCACATGGACGCCATAGGTGGCGTTGGTCGCGAACAGGTTGCCATGGCTATGGACCGTGCCCTTGGGCCGGCCGGTCGAGCCCGAGGAATAGAGCCAGAAGGCGATATCATCGGCCCGGGTGGGCGCCGCGGCGGCCGTGCCCGCTTCGAACAGGCGGCTGAACGGGGTCCGGCCGTCCACCACCGCACCGGCCACGATGACCGCCGGCCGGCACCGGGCCTGGCCCAGGGCCGCGTCGATCACCGGCAGCAGGGGGGCCGACACCAGGAGCGCGGCGGCACCGCTGTGGTCGATCATATAGGCATAATCGGCCGTGGACAGCAGGGTGTTCACGGCCACCGGCACGATCCCGGCGTAAAGCGCGCCGAGAAAGGCAACCGGCCAGTCGATCCCGTCATGCATCAGCAGGAACAGGCGCTGCTCGGGCTGCAGGCCCGCCGCGCGATAGCCGGCCGCGCAACGGCGGATCGCGTCGGCCAACTGGCCGTAGCTCAGGCCGCCGCGCTCGTCGATATAGGCCGGCTTGTCCGGCCGGCCGTCATTGAGCCCGATGACATGGGCGGCGAAGTTCAGTTCGGCCGGCGGCTCCTGGATCACGACTGTCCCCCTTTTCGTTTCCTGCACGATAATACATGCGCGCCGGTCCGAACAAGGTTCAGGCTGCATTATTGCTCATCGGTCAGGGTCGCGGTATAGAGGGATCATGACCGAGGCACCCCGCTTGGAAGAACCCAGAGAACCGTTCCTGGTCGCCCTCGGCGACCGGGTCCGGCGGCTGCGTGCCCGCCGCGGCATGACCCGCCGGGGCCTGGCGGAGGGTGCCGGGGTATCCGAACGCCATCTGGCCAATCTGGAGGCGGGCCTGGGCAACCCGACCGTGCTGATCCTGCGCCAGGTGGCGGCGGCGCTCGACTGTTCGATCGCCGAACTGGTCGGCGACGCGACCACGGCCAATGCGGACTGGCTGCTGTTGCGGGAATTGCTGCGGGACCGCGGCCCGGCCGAGCTTGAACAGGCCCGGCGCGCCTTGGCCGAGCTGTTCGGCCGCCCCCGGCCCCCCGGCGGGCAGCCGCTGCGGATCGCGCTGATCGGGCTGCGCGGGGCCGGAAAATCGACCCTGGGCCGGCTGCTGGCCGAGGCCCTGAAGCTGCCTTTCGTCGAACTGGCGCGGGACATCGAGCAGGCTGCCGGGTGCCGGCCCGACGAGATCCACGCGCTCTATGGCGCCACGGCCTACCGACGCTACGAGCGGCGGGTTCTGGACGAAACCATCGCCCACTATCCGGCGGCGGTGATTGCCACGCCCGGCGGCATTGTCGCCGAGGCAGCCACGTTCGACCGTCTGCTGGCCGCGTGCTTCACTGTCTGGCTGAAGGCCGCGCCCGAGGAGCACATGGCCCGGGTGATGGCCCAGGGCGACTTCCGGCCGATGGCCGGCAACCGCGAGGCGATGGGAGACCTGAAACTCATCCTGGCCGAACGCACGCCCTTCTATGCCAAGGCCGACCTGACCTTCGACACGTCCGGCCGGACCGTGGCCGACAGCCTGGCCGCGCTGAAAGGCCGGCTGACGGAACGGGTTCAGGCGGGCTGACGCCGCCCCGCCAGGGGGCGGCGCCGAACCTGCAGCTTACGCGCCGCTGGCCGCCGGCCTGGGGGCCAGGACGCTGAAGATCGTCCGTCTGTCGCCCCAGCAGGCCACGCCATTTTCCTTCGGGGCCACGACCATGTCGCCTCGATGGGCGGTCAGAACGCCACCTGGATCGAGCCGTAGAAACCGTCCTGGGTCCGGTCCTGGTTGGCGGTGCCGACGGCATCCGCAACCGACGCAATATTGCCCAGATTCACGTAAGCCGCGGTCAAGGAGACATATTTGATCGGGAAATAGGCGACGAACAGGTCGAAGGCGTTATCTTCCTGCAGCGGCCGTTTCAGAGCCCCGGCAAAAGGCCCGCCCGACGAATCGATATTGTTGGGCTTGAAGCGATACTCGCCGCCGATGGCGACGTGGCGGGTCAGCAGATAGGCCACCGAGCCTTCGAATTCGGCCGAATAGCTGTCATGGCGATCGCCGCCAAAGCCGAGCAGGCCGAACTGATTGGCCTTGGTCAGGCGGATGGTGCCGTTGACCAGAATCCCCGGCTCCAGGAACAGCTTGGTCGCCGCCAGATAATAGTCGAAACCGTCATCGTCGACCTTGCCGCCGGTCGCCGCCTTGAGCACGGCGATCAGCTTGTCGGACTGGTTCTTCTTGTATTCCACGCCGACCGCGACCTGGGGCAGCCAGCGGTCCTGGTCATAGACCGCACTGCCGAACAGCCGCAGCT
>JAJFJE010000402.1 GCA_021774355.1 Alphaproteobacteria bacterium | reverse complement strand
GCCGAAACGACGATGATCAGCCCTCGCAGGCCGGTGCCGGCTCGGTCTTGATGTTGGTCAGGAAGGCGTCGATCGAGAAATCGCCATAGTCGAGCAGCATGTCGGCGCTGACCCCGCCCGGATACAGGCGGAAGCCGACCTCGTAATCCGGCAGGTCGTCGCCGTCGGGAACCTTTTCCTCGGGCTTGTAGAAGGCGATCTGGACCGGCCAGGACTGGCGCCCGCTGAGGCTTTCCTTGCCGTCCTTGAGATGGGCCGGCTCGGTCACCGCATCGCGCCCGATCAGCGCCACGACATCGAAGCCCCTGGCCAGCTCCGAGCCATCGAACAGCTTCGCCTCGAAGATCCGCTTGCCCGCCTTGGCGGCGGCCAGCATTGCCACCGTGTGCTGGGTCGGAAACAGGGTCCCGGCCGGCAGGGTCAGGGTTTCGGCATTGGGCTTGGTGAAGGTGACCTTGCCGATACCGGACGCGTCCAGTTCGGCATAGCCGTCGACGGCGTCGGCGACATCGCCGTTGAGCAGGTGCTTGGCGGTGAAGCGATAGCTCCTGCCGTCGCGGGCTTCCCAGGTCGCCACCCGATAGTCGCTCCGGGTATTGCCCCCTTCGCCGTCGCCCATCTTGAGCTGGAGCCGTTGATTGAGCACATAGCCGTCGCAGGTGCTGACGAACTCCATCACCATCCGCCCGTCGGCAAAAGCGACCGCGCCACGGGCGGCGTCATGCAGCTTCAGATCATAGATCGCCTTGTAGCCCTCCAAGTTTTCGACACCCGGGACCATGACGGATGGCTTGAGATCCACCCCCGTCGCCAGCTTCGGGGCGGCATCGTCGCCTCCTGGGGGCGCACCGGCGATCGGCGCGGCCACCGGGAGGCCGGACTGGGCCTGGGCCGGACTCTTGTCCAGCAGCAGCCAGCGGCCGGCCAGAAACAGGGCAACGACCAGACCCGAGACAACCAATGCACGGCGAACCATGGACCACAGCCTCCACGCCCGGAATCGGGCCTTGCGCCACTATGACAGCCGAGTAGACGCGCAAGAATAGGGCGATGATAAGGCCTCGACCCCGGGCTGTTAAGAATTGTCACACGAGGCGGTCGCCCGGACGGGGTGGTTGCCCCGCCCGACCAGTCGTGGCTTGATGGACCCACGCAGCCCTGACAGGACCCCGTCATGACCGGATCGATCGACGCCCGGCTCGCCCAGCTTGGCCTCACCCTGCCGACCCCGACAGCCCCGATCGCCAACTATCTGCCCTTCGTGGTGGCCGCTGGCCTGATCTTCGTTTCCGGGCAGATTTCCATGGGTCCCGGCGGCCTGATCACCGGCAAGCTGGGGCGCGACCTGGACCTGGCCGCCGGCCAGGCGGCCGCCCTGGCCTGCGGTCTCGGCCTGCTGGCCCAGGCGAAGGCGGCGGCCGGCGGCGACCTTGACCGGATCGCCCAGGTCGTCCGTCTGGGCGCCTTCGTCCACTGCACCGACGATTTCGTCGACCAACCCCAGGTGGTCAATGGCTGTTCCGACCTCATGGTGGCCGTGTTCGGCGATGCCGGACGCCATGCCCGTTCGGCGGTCGGCGTGAACAGCCTGCCCCGCGGGGTGGCCGTGGAAATCGACGGCGTCTTTGCGCTCCACCCATGAGCCGCGGCGACCATTCCACCCGTCTGACCCGGCCCATGGCCCTGGCCTTCCTTACCGCCGGGCTTGGCGCCCTGTGGGCTTTTCGCCGTGCCCGCGCCCTGTCCCCGGACGCCGCCGCGTCGCCCCAGGCGCGTGATTGCAGGCGCCTGATCGCCTGGAGCGGCCTGTTGTTCCTGACTGGCCTGGCGCTCAGCCCCACCGGGTTCGGGCTGCCGCTGCAGTTCCTGGCCATCGCCTGGTACGTCCATGGCTGGTGCCGGATCACCGCGGCCGGCGGGGCATAGGGTCGGGCTCATGACGCCGCACTGGCTGACCGCGCTTCCCATCGCCCATCGCGGGCTGCACGGGGCGGGTGCGCCGGAAAACAGCCGTGCCGCCTTCGCTGCGGCCGCCGCGGCCGGCTATGCCATCGAACTGGACGTCCAGCTGTCGGCCGACGGCGTCCCCATGGTGTTCCACGACGACACCCTCGACCGCCTGACCACGGCGCGCGGACCGGTCGCCGCCTGGCGCGCCGCCGACCTGACGGCCCTCGGCCTCGCCGGCGGCGGCGAGACCATCCCGACCCTGGCCGCGGTCGTCGGGCTGGTCGGCGGCCGGGTGCCGCTGCTGGTTGAGCTGAAGGCCGGCGGGCGGCCCGGACGGCTGGAGACCGGGGTCGCCGAGATCCTGCGGCGCCCGGGCCTTGCCTGTGCCGTGCAATCGTTCAATCCCATGACCGTCAACTGGTTCAGGCGCTTCGCGCCGACCCTAACCCGCGGCCAGATTGCCATGGACTGGCGGCTGGACGACGATACTCCCCGGCCCGATCGCCTGCTCCTGGCACAGATGGTGTTCAACCGGATCAGCCGGCCGGACTTCGTCGCCTATGACGTCCGCGCCCTGCCCTGCCCGGCGACCGAACGGGCCCGGGCCCAGGGCCTGCCCCTGCTCGCCTGGACCGTGCGCAGCGCGGCCGATCTGCGCCGGGCGGCGCGCTATGCCGACAACGTCATCTTCGAGGACTTGCGGCCGTGACCGGGGGCGCCGGGGCCGTTGCCGACGGCCACACCATTCGCCTGGTCCATGGCGTCGACGCCGTGGACCCCGCCGCCTGGGACCGCTGTGCCGGACCGGACAACCCGTTCGTCTCCCATGCCTTCTTTACCTGCGTCGAGGCCAGCGGCTGCGCCACGCCCGCGACCGGCTGGTCCCCCCACCACCTGCTGCTGGAACGGGACGGCACCCTGATCGGGGTGATGCCGCTCTATCTGAAAAGCCATTCCTACGGCGAATATGTCTTCGATCACGCCTGGGCGGATGCGTTCGAGCGGGCCGGCGGGGCCTATTACCCGAAGCTGCAATCGGCGGTGCCGTTCAGCCCGGTGACCGGTCCGCGGTTTTTGGTCGCGCCCGGCCACGACCGGCCGGCGGTCGAGCAGGTCCTTGCCCAGGCGGCCATCACCATCGCGGCCGACAACAAGCTGTCCTCGCTCCACGTCACTTTCACCACGGCCGGCGAATGGCAACGGCTCGGCGACCGCTTCCTGCAGCGCACCGACCAGCAGTTCCATTGGAATAACAAGGGTTACGACAGCTTCGAGAACTTTCTCAATGACCTGGCCTCGCGCAAGCGCAAGCAGATCCGCCGCGAGCGGCGCGACGCCCTGGGCAACGGCATCGAACTGGCGGCGCTGACCGGCGACCAGATCGGCGAGGAGCATTGGGACGCGTTTTTCCACGCCTACCTCGCCTCGGCAGCCACGAAATGGGGCCGGCCCTATCTCAACCGCGCCTTCTTCCGGCGCCTGCACGAGACGTTGCGTGACCGGGTGCTGCTGGTCATGGCCCGGCGGCAGGGACGGTGGATCGCCGGCGCCCTGAACCTGATCGGCCGCGACACACTGTATGGGCGCAACTGGGGGGCCCTCGAGCACCACCCCTTCCTGCATTTCGAGCTGTGCTACTACCAGGCGATCGATTTCGCCATCAGCCGCGGCCTCGCGCGGGTCGAGGCCGGCGCCCAAGGGGAACATAAGCTCGCCCGCGGTTACACGCCGCAGTTGACCTATTCGCTGCATTGGATCGCCGACCCGGGCCTTGCCCGGGCGGTCGCCCGCTATCTCGACCAGGAACGCCGGGTAATCGACTCCAATGTCGCCTTCCTCGACGACAGCAGCCCGTTCCGCAACGAAGACGGCGCGGGCTGAGCGCGCTCGGCCGTGCCTGCCACGGGGCCGCGGCAAGCCCCGATGGCGGCGCCGTTACTCCGCCAATTCGGGGGCGCGGGCCTCGTCCTCGCTGTCGTCCTCGTCCTTGTGCCGCGCCACCGCCGTCTTGGCCGCCTCGATGTCAAAGACGATCTCGCCCCTGACGAAATCGACCTTGACCTTGCCGCCGCGGGCCAGCTTGCCGAACAGAATGTCGTCCGCCAGCGGTTTCTTGACTTTCTCGGCGATGACCCGGGCCAGGGGCCGTGCGCCAAAGGCCGGATCGAAGCCGATTTCCGCCAGATGGGCACGCGCCGCGCCGGAGATCTCGATAGCGATCGCGCGGTCCGCCAGTTGCTGGCCCAGCTCGGCGATGAACTTGTCGACCACCCGCACGATCACCTCCGGGGACAGCGGCGCGAAGCCCACGACCGCGTCCAGGCGGTTGCGGAACTCCGGGGTGAACAGGCGCTTGATCGCCTCCTCGTCCTCGCCTTGACGGGCGCCGCGGCCGAAGCCGATCGCCGCCTTGGCCGATTCCGACGCCCCGGCATTGGTGGTCATGATCAGGACTACGTTGCGGAAGTCGATCTTCTTGCCGTTGTGGTCGGTCAGCTTGCCGTGGTCCATCACCTGCAGAAGGATGTTGAACAGGTCCTGGTGGGCCTTTTCGATTTCGTCGAGCAGAAGCACGCAATGGGGATGCTGGTCGACGGCGTCGGTCAGCAGGCCGCCCTGGTCGAACCCGACATAGCCCGGCGGCGCACCGATCAGGCGCGAGATGGTATGCCGTTCCATATATTCCGACATGTCGAAGCGAATCAGTTCGACCCCCATCAGGCGGGCGAGCTGGCGGGCAACCTCGGTCTTGCCGACCCCGGTCGGGCCGGAGAACAGATAACAGCCGATCGGCTTCTCGCCGTCGCGCAGGCCGGCCCGGGACAGCTTGATCGCCGCAGACAGGGCCTGGATCGCCGGGTCCTGGCCGTAGACCACCGCCTTGAGATCGCGGTCGAGGTACTGCAACAGAGCCCGGTCGTCATTGGACACGGTCTTGGGGGGGATGCGGGCGATCTTGGCGATCACCGCCTCGATATCCCGTACGCCGATGGTCTTGCGCCGCTTGGCCGGCGGCAGCAGCATCTGCGCCGCGCCCGATTCGTCGATCACGTCGATCGCCTTGTCCGGCAGCTTGCGGTCGTTGATATATTTCGCCGACAGTTCGACCGCCGCCTTGATCGCATCGGCGGTATAGCGGACGTGGTGATGCTCTTCGAAATAGGGCTTCAGGCCGCGCAGGATCTTGACCGAATCCGACAGGCTGGGCTCGTTCACGTCGATCTTCTGGAAGCGCCGCAGGAGCGCCCGGTCCTTTTCGAAATAGGAGCGGAATTCCTTGTAGGTGGTCGAACCGATGCAGCGCAGAGCGCCTGACGCCAAGGCCGGCTTCAACAGGTTCGAGGCGTCCATCGAACCGCCCGAGGTGGCGCCCGCCCCGATCACCGTGTGGATTTCGTCGATGAACAGGATGGCGTCCGGGGCGGCCTCGATCTCGGCGATCACCGCCTTCAGCCGTTCCTCGAAATCGCCGCGATAGCGGGTGCCGGCAAGCAGGGTGCCCATGTCGAGGGAATAGATCACCGCATTGGCCAGAACCTCCGGCACGTCGCCTTCGACGATCTTGAGGGCCAGGCCCTCGGCGATCGCGGTCTTGCCGACGCCGGGATCGCCGACGAACAGCGGGTTGTTCTTCTGCCGGCGGCACAGCACCTGGATGGTCCGCTCGAGTTCGGCCTCGCGGCCGATCACCGGGTCGATCCGGCCCTCGGCCGCCTTGCGGTTGAGATTGACCGCATAGCTGGCCAAGGCCTCGCTCTTCTTCTGGGTCTGGTCGGCGCCGCGCTTGGTGCCTTCCCGGCCCTCCGGCCCCTCGTCGCCGACGCCGCGCACCGACCGGCCCTCGGACAGGCCGGGACGCTTGGCGATGCCGTGGCTGATATAGCTCACCGCGTCCAGCCGCGTCATATCCTGTTCCTGCAGGAAGAAGGCCGCGTGGCTTTCCCGCTCGGCGAAAATCGCGACCAGCACATTGGCCCCGGTGACCTGCTCGCGGCCCGAGGACTGGACGTGTATGACGGCCCGCTGGATGGCCCGCTGGAAGCCGGCCGTCGGACGCGGATCATCCTCCGAATCGACCACCAGATTGCCGAGTTCGGTGTCCAGGTAATGGACCAGGGTCCGGCGCAGCAGGTCGAGATCGACATTGCATGCGCGCATGACCGCGGCGGCGTCCTGATCATCAGTCAGGCCGAGCAACAGATGTTCCAGCGTGGCGTACTCGTGATGGCGGTCATGCGCCAGGGCGAGCGCGCGATGCAGGGTCTGTTCGAGACTTCTCGAGAACGACGGCAAGATCGCACCTCCAACAGTGGCTTCAAAACCCATGGTCGTCGGGACGACGCCACAGCGCACCGAAGCCGTCCAAACCCCATGGCTGGTCCGCGTTGCGGTGGCCACCCTCATGGTGGCACCGGCGCCTTCCGCCTACTCAGCCTTACGCGTTCCCCCTAACAATCCCCTACTGCCTTCTGCCCCTATTCCTTCTCCATCGTGCATTGAAGCGGGTGCTGGTGTCGACGGGCGAAATCAACCACCTGGTTCACTTTCGTCTCGGCGACCTCGTGGGTGAACACGCCGCACACGCCGATCCCCTTCTGATGGACATGCAGCATGATCTGCGTCGCCTCGTCCGGGGTCTTGTGGAAAATGCGTTCGAGGATATGGACGACGAATTCCATCGGCGTGAAATCATCGTTCAGCAGCAGCACCCGGTACATCGACGGGCGCTGGGTCTTGGCCCTGGTTTTGGTAATCGTTCCCGTTCCCAGATCGCCGTCGCGATCGGGATCGCCAAGATGGGGCCGGAGCCGGTTCAACGCGCCACGAATCATTGTCTCATCACAGATGGTGCTGTGTCCGTCCATAATCCAGGGGCCATAATCCAGGGGCCGCAATCCAGGGGCCACAACTCAGGGATATGGGGCGCGAGGAACAGCCCGGGACCGCGGAATCCCGCGACCGCCATCGACGGGTACTCGGCCCTGCCTCCCCCCGAGCCTATCGCAGCGCGGCGCTGCGGGCAAACCCTCCGGTCGGGATAATCCGCCCGCCCCCGATAAAACAGCCCCCGATAAAACAGGTCCCGATAAAACAGACAAAACCCGACATGGTCGCCCATGTCGGGTTCTGCCTCGATCCGCGGGCCCGAGGCCCTGCGGAAATCAGTCGGCGCCTCCAAGGCGGCAGCCCGCCACCGGAAGGCCGCAGCGGTCGCCTCAGGCTTCCATCGGCGTGGTGTACTTCTTGAACACGGTCGTCATCTGCTTGGAGACCGGCTCGAAAATCTCTTGGGTCAGTTCGACGGTGAGTTCGCCGACCTTGTTGGAATAGGCCAGGAAACCGTCAAACGCCGACTTGGCGTAGTCGTTCTGCAGGTCGACCACTTCCTTGAGGCTCTTGGCCCCCATGATGGCCTTGCTGGCAGAAACGAAATCCTCCGCCGACTTCTTGGCATAGGTCGCGGTCTCGGTGGAAACCGTCTCCATCGCCTTGATCGACGTGTTGAACGATGCGGCAAACGCCTCGTAGGTCTCCTTGGAGACCGAGCCGACATCGCCAAACGCCTTCAGGGCCTGATCGAACTTGCCCTTGATCTGTTCCGCGGTCGCCTTAAGCGTCTCCGCCGCGGTATCGCTGACCGTCTTGCTCATCTCAACAACCTCCAGTTTCGGTGTCTTCGCTTTCGTCGCCATCTTGCCCTCGCTGACTTACGTGTGAGAGTTGGCCCGTCCCTCATCCGGAGGCCCTCAGGCCCGCGATGCTGCAGCGCAACATTTCGCCAAGATCGACCCGGAGCGCCCCCTTGTCAAGTGATACTTGTGCGTCGCAGCAACCGTCCGGCGATGCCTGGCCCCGCTGGGGCGCTCCACCGCTCCGGGGTGGTGGCGCCAGCTAAACCGCTTCTTTACCCGCCTCGCGCACCATGACGGGAACACCCTGCGGCCACCGCGGGCAGGGTGCTGCGGCCGCCGCCCGCCGGTCCTGCACCGCACCCTTGCCCCGTTCTCACTTTTCGCCTCAGAGTCGAGGTTCAAATGACGGATTCTCATAGACAAAACCGGATCAATCCCCTTACCCTTGGCCTGGGTAGCCGGACGGGCTTGACGGGGGCGTCAATGGGATCGAGCGGGCAGACGGAAAACGGGCTTGGGGGGTGGTTGGGCCGCCGCCTGGCAGTGTTGCTCGTGGTCGCCGTCGCCGCGCTGTGGACCGGGTTCGGTGGCGCCGGTAATGCCGAGGCCCGGCAATATGCCAGCGTCGTGCTGGACGCCGACAGCGGCCGGGTCATCCTGGACCAGAACAGCTCGGCCCGCACCTACCCCGCCTCGCTGACCAAGATCATGACGCTCTATCTGGTATTCGACGCGGTCAAGGCGGGACGCCTGAACTTCGATCAGCGGATCCCGGTCTCGGCCAATGCCGCCCGGCAGCCACCGTCCAAGCTCGGCCTGCGGGCCGGCGCGACAATCGCGGTCCGCGATGCGGTGATGAGCGTGATCACCCGCTCGGCCAACGACATGGCCATGGCCCTGGCCGAGGCAGTCGGCGGCGACGCCGCGCATTTCGCCGCGGCGATGACGGCGCGGGCACGCCAGATCGGCATGACCGACACGGTATTCCGCAATCCGTCGGGCCTGCCCGACGACCAGCAGCGGACCACGGCGCGCGACATGGCCAAGCTCGGGATGGCGATCATGCGTGATCACGCGGATTACTATCCCTACTTCGCCACCCAGGTCTGGCGCTATGACGGCAAGGTCATTCGCAACCACAATCGCATGCTCGGCCGCTATCGCGGCGTCAACGGCATCA
>JAJFJE010000401.1 GCA_021774355.1 Alphaproteobacteria bacterium | reverse complement strand
AGTGATTTTTTACGCCGCTGGCCGGAAGGCCCGGCCTCAGCGCTCGTCCTCGTCCACCTCGATTTCCGCGTCGACCACGTCTTCCAGGTCCTCGTCGACCAGATCCTCGTCTTCCAGCAGGTCCTCCGCCTCGTCGACCAGTTCCTCGTCGTCGACATCCACATCGACCGCATCCGGGGCCGCTTCGTCGCTGTCGGCGTCGTCCTCGACGACCACCTCGTCGGCGATTTCGTCGACCTCGGGGATCTCGTCATCGACGACATCGTCCTCCGCGTCGTCGTCGCCAAGGCCGCCCTCGGCGCCGTCCTCGTCGTCCAGGCCGGCCTCGTCGTCATCGCCCTCGACCACCGCGGCGACGACCGCGGCCACCTTGCCCTTGTTGGGCTTGGGCTCGGCCCGCACCCGCCGCACCCGCAGGGCCGCCTCCGGCTCGAACACGGTTTCGCATTTCGGACAGACGATCGGATCGCGTGTCATGTCGTAGAACTTGGCGCCGCAGGACAAGCAGTGCCGCTTGGTGCCCCATTCCGCTTTCGCCAAGGTCGCATCTCCCTGTTCGGCAAAATCAGGCGGTCGCTTTGCCACGAGCAGGCGCCGCTGTCAAAGCAAGATCGCCGGCTTGCCGCGATCATCCCGCTATGGGCGATTGGCCAGGGGCAGCCCCCGTGGTAGGAGCCTGTCGCGGATCCGTCATTCCAGGAAGAGCCATCCTTGCCCGCCCTCACCGCCCATGCCGCCCCGCCGCTCGCCGGCACCGTCACGCCGCCGGGAGACAAATCGATCTCTCACCGCGCCCTCATGCTGGGCGGGCTGGCGGTCGGCCGCACCTTGATCGAAGGTCTGCTGGAGGGCGACGACGTGCTGCGCACCGCCGCCGCGATGGCCGCCTTGGGGGCCGCCGTCCGCCGCCTCGGCGCCGGGGCCTGGCAGGTCGACGGGGTCGGCCTGGGCGGCCTGGTCGAACCCGCAGAGGTCCTGGACATGGGCAATTCCGGCACCGGCGCGCGCCTGCTGATGGGCGTGCTGGCGGGTCATCCCCTGACCGCCATCATGACCGGCGACGCCTCGCTGAACCGCCGGCCCATGGCCCGGGTGACCGAGCCCCTGGCCCGCATGGGCGCGCAATTCGTCGGCCGGGCCGGCGGACGCCTGCCGCTGGCCGTGGTCGGCGCCCGCGACCCGCTGCCCATCGAATACCGCCTGCCGGTCCCGTCCGCCCAGGTCAAGTCGGCGATTCTGCTGGCCGGACTGTCGGCGCCGGGCGAGACGACGGTGATCGAGCCCGAGCCGACCCGCGACCATTCCGAACGGCTGCTCGGCCATTTCGGCGCCGAGGTGCGGGTCGTCGACGCGGCCGACGGCAGCCGCCGGGTGACCGTGATCGGCCAGCCGGAACTGATTGCCCGCCCCGTCGTGGTGCCGGGCGATCCGTCCTCGGCC
Source organism: Alphaproteobacteria bacterium (assembly GCA_021774355.1). Lineage (GTDB taxonomy): Bacteria > Pseudomonadota > Alphaproteobacteria > Zavarziniales > Zavarziniaceae > JAJFJE01. The sequence goes on along the minus strand of JAJFJE010000401.1, from coordinate 3,992 downwards.
GCCTTCCCGCTGGTCGCCGCCCTGATCGTGCCGGGCTCGGTCGTGACCATCGCGAATGTCGGGCTGAACCCCCTGCGCACCGGCCTGATCGACACGTTGCGCGAGATGGGCGGACAGATCGAGGTGGTCAATCCGCGCATCGCCGGCGGCGAGCCGGTGGGCGACCTGGTGGTTCGCCACAGCGCCCTGCGGGGGGTCACCGTGCCCGCCGCCCGGGCGCCGTCGATGATCGACGAATATCCCGTCCTGGCGATCGCCGCGGCCTGTGCCGAAGGCCGCACCGTCATGCGGGGCCTGGCCGAGTTGCGGGTCAAGGAAAGCGACCGCCTGGCCGCCATCGCCCGCGGCCTGGCCGCCAATGGCGTCGCCTTCGAGGCGGGTCCGGACAGCCTGGCGGTGAGCGGCGGCCCCCGGGTGCCCGGGGGCGGCCTGGTGGCCACCGCCATGGACCATCGCATCGCCATGTCCTTCCTGGTCCTGGGGCTGGTCGCCGACCGTCCGGTCACGGTCGACGACGACCACATGATCGACACCTCGTTCCCCGGATTCCGCGCCCTGATGACCGGGTTGGGGGCCATTTTCGCGGACGAGGCCGCCGCGTGAGCGGGCTGGTGGTGGCGATCGACGGGCCTGCCGCCGCCGGCAAGGGCACTCTTGCCCGCCGCCTGGCCGCCGCCCTCGACCTCGCCTATCTCGACACCGGCAGCCTCTATCGCGCGGTTGCCCTGGCCCTGCTGCGAGCCGGGAGCGGCCGGCCCGACGAAGCGACGGCGACGGCGGCGGCCCGCCGGCTGGACCGCCGGCTGCTGGGCGATCCCGCCCTGCGCGACGAGGCGACCGGCCGCCTGGCCAGCATGGTCGCGGCGATGCCCGGGGTGCGGGCCGCGCTGCTCGACCTGCAGCGGGACTTCGCCGCCCACCCGCCCGACGGCAAGGCCGGGGCGGTGCTGGACGGCCGCGACGTCGGCACCGTGGTCTGCCCCGACGCGACGGTGAAGCTGTTCGTGACCGCCTCGGCCGAGACCCGGGCGCTGCGCCGCCACGGCGAATTGGCCGGTGCCGACGCGGCGCCCAGCCTGGCGCGGGTGCGGGCCGAACTGGTGAGCCGCGACGCCCGGGATTCCGCGCGGGCCACCGCCCCCCTGGTCCCGGCGGCCGATGCCCACTTGCTCGATACCTCCGATTTGAGTATTGAAGAGGTCTTCGCTCGGGCGAAGGCCATCATTGAGACGGCGCGGACGCGGCGGTCCTGACCTGGGCCGCATGCGCTTTCGCTGTTTACGGACGGCAGCTTCAGCGAAAGGCAGCACGCTTGATTGGACTTGCGAGGGCCAAAGGCCCCGCCAATGCCCCAACAGGGGAAGACCACCGGACACAACCGGTCGGCCCGTCAAACCCGTTAACCAGGAGTCCTTAATGCCCGCACAAGCCCGCGCCCAAGACTTGGGCGCCAAGGAAGATTTCTCGGCTCTCCTCGAAGAGAGCTTCGGCAGCACCCAATCCCTCGAAGGCACCGTGATCGAAGGTCGCGTCATCGCGATCGAAAACGACAATGCGGTGATCGATGTCGGCCTCAAGGCCGAGGGCCGCGTGCCGCTCAAGGAATTCGCAGCGCCCGGCCAAGCTTCCGAGCTGAAGCCCGGCGACATCGTCGAGGTCTATCTCGAGCGGATGGAAAACGCCAATGGCGAGGCTGTCATCAGCCGCGAGAAGGCGCGCCGCGAAGAGGCCTGGACGATTCTCGAACGGGCCTTCGAAAAGGGCCAGCGGGTCGAAGGCGTGATCTTCGGCCGGGTCAAGGGCGGCTTCACAGTCGACCTGTCCGGGGCCGTCGCCTTCCTGCCCGGCAGCCAGGTCGATGTCCGCCCGGTGCGCGACATCACGCCGCTGATGGGCATGCCCCAGCCCTTCCAGATCCTCAAGATGGACCGCCGCCGCGGCAATATCGTGGTATCGCGCCGCGCCGTCCTGGAAGAGACCCGGGCCGAGGCCCGCACCGAGCTGGTCGCCAACCTCAAGGAAGGCCAGATCCTCGAAGGCGTGGTCAAGAACATCACCGACTACGGCGCCTTTGTCGATCTGGGCGGCGTCGACGGCCTGCTCCACGTCACCGACATTGCCTGGCGCCGGGTCAACCACCCGACCGAGGCCCTGAGCATCGGCCAGACCGTCAAGGTCCAGGTGATCCGCGTCAACCCGGAAACCCAGCGCATCTCCCTGGGCATGAAGCAGTTGCAGGCCGATCCGTGGGACGGCGTCAGCGTCAAATACCCGATGGGGGTGAAGTTCTCGGGCCGGGTCACCAACATCACCGACTACGGCGCCTTCGTCGAGTTGGAGCCGGGCGTCGAAGGCCTGGTCCATGTCTCCGAGATGAGCTGGACCAAGAAGAACGTCCATCCGGGCAAGATCGTCTCCACCTCCCAGGAGGTCGAGGTCATGGTGCTCGAGGTCGACGCCAACAAGCGCCGCATCTCGCTGGGCCTCAAGCAGTGCCTGGACAATCCCTGGTCGGCCTTTGCCGCGGTCCACCCGCCCGGCACCGAGATCGAGGGCGAGGTCAAGAACATCACCGAGTTCGGCCTGTTCATCGGCCTGGACGGCGGCGTCGACGGCATGGTCCACCTGTCCGACCTGGATTGGAACCGGCCCGGCGAACAGGCCATCCAGGACTATAAGAAGGGCGATACGGTGCGCGCCCAGGTGCTCGACGTCGACATCGAGAAGGAGCGCATCTCGCTCGGGGTCAAGCAGTTGGGCAAGGACCCGCTGGCCAATAACAACGAGGTCAAGCGCGGCGCCGTGGTCACCTGCACGGTGACCGAGGTGAACGACGGCGGCGTCGAGGTGGCGGTCGGCGACCAGGGCCTGCGCGGCTTCATCCGCCGCGCCGATCTGGCCCGCGATCGCCAGGACCAGCGCCCCGAGCGCTTTGCCGTGGGCGAGAAGGTCGACGCCAAGGTGACCAATATCGACCGGGCCACGCGCAAGCTGACCCTGTCGATCAAGTCCCGGGAGATCGAGGAAGAGAAGGAAGCGGTGGCCCAGTTCGGCTCGTCCGACTCCGGTGCCTCGCTCGGCGACATCCTGGGGGCCGCCATCAACAAGGCCCGCGCCCAGGCCGAGGACAAGGTGGAGGAGGAATAACCCCCACCCCGTCCCAGACGGTTTTCATGCGGGGCGCGCTGGCAACAGCGCGCCCCGTTTCGTTGCGCGGCCACCGTGCCGGCGAGCCACGGGAACACCGGGCCCCACCCCTCTCCGTCATGGCCGGCCACCGTGCCGGCCATCCACGGGAACACCGGGTCCGCCACGGACACGTGGGTGACCGGGACAAGCCCGGTCATGACGCAAGGGGGAGAGGACGGGCGAGAGCGTGCGGGGCAGAGGGCAGGCCACACAACACCGGGCCCCGCCCCTCTCCGTCATGGCCGGCCACCGTGCCGGCCATCCACGGGGACCGCCGGGCCCCGCCCCTCTCCGTCATGGCCGGCCGCCGTGCCGGCCATCCACGGGAACGCCGGGCCTGCCACGGACACGTGGGTGACCGGGACAAGCCCGGTCCCGACGCAACGGGGAGAGGACGGGCGAGAGCGTGCGGGGACGGGCGACGGCGGGGCCGGAGGCGGCGCGCGATAGCGCTTTGCGCTGCTCGCCGACCCGGCTACCTTGAGCCCCGCCTGGTTGGCGGCGGAGACCTTCATGAGCGGTGATGGCGAGGACCGGCTGGAGCGGCGCTTCCTGCGCCGGCGGCTGACCCGCTGGCGGGTGCTGGCAATTGTCGCCCTGGGTATTGCGGCGGCCGCAGCCTTCGGCCGCTTCGGCATCGAGGCCGGGCCCCATGTCGCCCTGGTCAAGATCGAGGGCTTGATCCTGGCCGACGACGACCAGTTGGGCCTGCTCGCACGGCTGGCCGGCGACGATCGGGTCAAGGCGGTGATCCTGGCGATCGACAGTCCCGGCGGCACGGTGGTCGGGGGCGAGACGCTTTA
>JAJFJE010000041.1 GCA_021774355.1 Alphaproteobacteria bacterium | reverse complement strand
GCCTCGTCGCGCGCCAGGTCGGCAACCAGGAGGCCCGCCGCGGGGTGGCGCGTGGCCAGCCGCTGCAGCGCCGCCTCGGAACGGCCCACCGCCACCACGTCGAGCCCTTCGGCCAGCAGCCGTCCGACCACCACACTGCCGATCGCGCCACTGCCGCCGACCACATAGGCCTGTTCGGCAGCATCGGCCTCCGGTGCCATGTTTCCCCCTCGCGGTCTATACGCAACAACCGTCGGGGGGATCGAAGCACAGTCCCTTTGCCGGGGTCGATGCCCTTTTTCGCCGGGGCAGGGATGCCTCCCGCCGGGGGGAGCGGCGCGGCCAGCCGCCCCGCCCCCACCCGCCGTTCCGGTTCAGAACTGGAACGTCAGGGAGAATTCGACATTGTCGACCTGGTCCATGATGCCGAACACGCCTTGCTCGCGCCGTCCGTCGAAATGGGTCAGCTCGATCCGGGGCCGGATATTGTCGCCGAAATAGTTGAAGTCGAAGCGCTGCCGGATGCCCCAGCCGCGGTTCTGGACGTCATAGACCCCCAGGCCTTCGACGAACAGCCGGCCATCGTCGAAATTATGGTTGTAGAGGAAGGTGCCATAGTTCTGCACCCCGTGGAGCTTGGCGCCATAGGCCGAATAGGGCGCCTGGAACAGCAGTTCCTTGGCGTTGGGCGTGACGATGGTGAACAGCTGCACGCTGGTGAAGACCGAACTCGCCTGTTCGGTCCAGAACGGCACCCAGAGGAAATAGTCGAACCCGGTCATCACCGAGATCTGGTCGCGCTTGGTCACCCCATTGGCCGGATCGACGATCAGGGCCGCCGTCCCTTCCTCCTTCACGCCGAACAGCGTGGTGGCGGTCGAGCGATTGAACGGCTTGTCGAATTCATAGGCGAATTCGGTGCGGAAGACCGGGGTGACGTCCTTCGGCCCCATCGGCAGTTCCGACATGTCCCGGGTGAAGCTGCCGCCGATCAGTTTGCGCCGGTAGCGATAGTCCAGGTCGAACTTGACATTGACCGAGCAGGTCGGCCCGGCGCTGCCATCGCAGCCAAAAATATTCTGGATGCCTTCCACCGTCGGATTGGCCGAGCGCAGATAGGAAACATAGGCCCCCGGTGCCTGGACCGCGCCCTGGGTCTGTTCCAGGGTCAGCGGAATCACCGCCGCCGCATTGCGTTCGTCGTGGAAGGCATTGCCGATCACCAGGTTGGAGCCGGTGAGCTTGACGATCGGCAGTTCCTGATAGGCATAGAGGGCATTGAGGGTCGCTTCGCCGCCAAAGACCTGGAACTGGAAGCGCCCGGCCAGGGTCGGCTCGAGGAAGTTGAAGCGGGCGGGCGAGCGGTCGGTCAGATGGGCCCCGAAGAACGGAATGCCGCGGTCCGACCCCTTGTCGATCAGCGCCGGATAGGGAAAGCCGTAGAGCCCGCCCGAGGTGGCGTTGCCCGGCGTCGCATTGTTGATGATGAACTGGTCGTGGTGATATTCCGGCATGTAGATCAGCTCGATCTTGGGCTTCTTGATGCCGATCGCCCGGAACGGCTCACCCATGCCCAGTTGGTCGAAATTGAACTCGACCGCCGCCATCCAGCTTGGAATACGCATCTCGTCGGAATCGCCGAAGATGAATTTCTGGCGGAAATCCTGGGCGTGCAGCACGTCGAGCAGGCGCAGCCCGTCGGATTGGCCCCAGCCGCGGACGAATTTGCCGATCTTCAGGCCGAAGCGGTTCCCCGGGTCGGTCAGCTTGATCGCCGCCTCGCGGATCATTTCGTCGTTGAAATCGGACAGGAAGCGGTTCTGGTGGTCGTTGCTGCCGAACGGGTCGCCCGGCGGCACCGCCTGGGCGCCGGCCGGCCGGCCGCCACCGCGCCGGTTGAGGTGATAGTCGAACAGGTCGGTATAGCCGGGCGAGGCGTAATCGGGGATCCCGGGGCCGACCAGGTCGCCGCCCAGATCCGAATACCAATCGCCGCGCAGCCAGAAATTGCCCGTAACCGTCACCGTCTGGGCCGGTTTCCAGGTCGAGTTGACCTCGAAGACATAATTCATCTGGCCGACTTCGACGCCGCCGCCACGGACGATGCTGGGGTCGTAGGCGAAAGCGATCCCCTGTCGGACGCGCCCGCCGATCGAGAAATTATCCGTGATGGTGATTTCCGCTGCTGCCGTCGAGGCCAGGGCACAGAGCCCGCCGAACAGGGTCGTCGTGAACAATGCGTTGCGCATTCTTGTCCTCCCATGGGAGCAACCCGCACCTGTTGCGACGCGGCGGGTTACTCGAACGCAAACTCCATCCCCTCGCCCGCGACACATCTGGGCGGGCATTCCGGTGGTGGCATGTGAGGTGAAACCAGCAGGCCCCGACACCTGTGCCCCACGGGGCAGCCGGTGCAGGTCCGACCGGGCCGGGCGATCCTCGTCGGCCATTAAAATCCATAACGGATGTAATTACAATCAAATTGGATTGGATTGTAATTAGCCATCGAGCGCGCCGGGCCGGCCAATTTGTCCCATTGGCGCAACGCCGCCAGGAAACTACTTTATCGAGAACTATACCGGATATTTCTTTTGTTTGCCGATTTGGAGGCTCAAATGTCGCCTCGTTGTGGCATTGTCCTGGCCGGGGGCGCCGGAACACGGTTGCACCCGGTCACCCGGGCAGTCTCCAAACAATTGCTGCCGGTCTACGACAAGCCGATGATCTACTATCCGCTCAGCGTCCTGCTGCTGGCCGGAATCCGCGATGTCCTGGTCATCACCACGCCGCACGAGGCGGCACAGTTCCGCGGCCTGCTGGGTGACGGTTCCCAATGGGGCATCAGCCTGTCCTATGCGGTGCAGCCGTCGCCGGATGGCCTGGCCCAGGCCTTCATCATCGGCGCCGGGTTCATCGCCGGGCGGCCCTCGGCCCTGGTGCTGGGCGACAATATTTTCTTCGGCCATGGCCTGACCGCTTTGCTGGCAGCGGCCGACGCCAATGCCCGGGGGGCCACGGTCTTTGCCTATCATGTCGAGGACCCGGAACGTTTCGGCGTGGTCGAAATCGCCCCGGACGGGCGCGCCCTGTCGATCGAGGAAAAGCCCGCCGCGCCGCGCTCCAACTGGTCGGTCACCGGGCTCTATTTCTATGACGAACAGGTCGCGGGAATTGCCCGGGGGGTCCGGCCATCGGCCCGAGGCGAGTTGGAGATCACCGCGATCAACGCCGCCTATCTCGAAGCGGGCGCCCTCAAGGTCCAGCAGATGGGGCGCGGTTTCTGCTGGTTCGATACCGGCACCCATGATTCCCTGCTCGATGCCGGCGAATTCGTCCGGGTGGTCCAGCGGCGCCAGAACCTGCAGATCGCCTGTCTCGAAGAAATCGCCTTCCAGAGCGGCTGGATCGGCGCCGGCGATGTCGCGGCCGTGGCGGCCGGCTATGGCAAGTCCAGCTATGGGCGATATCTCAGCGCCCTCGCGGCGGCCGGTCCGGCCGCCGCCGGCAGCCGGCCATGACGCGGCCCGCCGTCCGCCACCCGGCCGTCCGGTTGATCGAGACCCGGCGCCTCGGCGACCAGCGCGGCTGGTTCAGCGAAACCTATAGCGAGCGGCACTTTGCCGAGCAGGGCATCGCCACCCGTTTCGTCCAGGACAACCACTCCCTGTCGGCCACGGCCGGGACCCTGCGCGGCCTCCATTTCCAGCGCCCGCCCCAGGCCCAGGCCAAGCTGGTGCGCTGCATCCGCGGGGCAATCTGGGACGTGGCGGTCGATCTGCGCCGGGGGGCGCCCAGCTTTGGCTGCTGGGTCGCCGCCGAACTGACGGCCGAGAACGGCCACCAGCTTTTCGTGCCGGCCGGCTTTGCCCATGGCTTCATCACCCTGGTCGACGCCACGGAAGTAATCTATAAGGTTTCGTCCTTCTACACACCCGACTGCGACAGCGGCCTGCGCTGGGACGATCCGGATCTCGGCCTGCCCTGGCCGGTCCCGCCCGGCGGCCCTCATCTGTCGCCTAAGGATGCCGCCCTGCCGCCTTTCGCGGGCTTTGACAGTCCGTTCGACGACGACGGCGCGCCGCTTATGCCACTGGCCCGGTGAGGCCGTTCGGACGGGGGGATCATGCGCGTTCTGGTTACCGGCGGGGCCGGCTTCATCGGCTCGGCTCTGGTCCGTCACCTGATCGCCGAGACCGGACACGCGGTCCTGAACCTCGACAAGCTGACCTATGCCGCGACCCTGTCGTCGCTCGACGCGGTGGCGGACAATCCCCGCTATCGCTTCGTCCGGGGCGATATCTGTGACGCCGCCCTGCTGGCCGAGCTGTTCGACCGGTTCGATCCCGACATCGTGACCCATCTCGCCGCGGAGTCCCATGTCGACCGTTCGATCGACGGCCCGGGCGCCTTCGTGCAGACCAATGTGGTCGGCACCTTCACCCTGCTCGCCGCCGCCTGCAGCCACTGGCGCCGCCTGCCCCCGGACCGCCGGACCCGTTTCCGCTTCCATCACATCTCGACCGACGAGGTGTTCGGTTCGCTGGGGCCCACGGGATATTTCACCGAGCGCTCGGCATATGATCCGCGCTCGCCCTATTCCGCCTCCAAGGCCGCGGCCGACCATCTGGTGCGGGCCTGGCACCACACCTATGGCCTGCCCGTCCTGGTGACCAATTGCTCGAACAATTACGGGCCGTTCCATTTTCCGGAGAAGATGATCCCCTTGATGATCATCAAGGGCCTGGCGGGAGAGGCCCTGCCGGTCTATGGCCGGGGCGACAATATCCGCGACTGGCTTCATGTCGAAGACCATGTGCGTGCCCTGACCCGGGTGTTCGAGGCCGGCCTGCCGGGCGAGACCTATGCCATCGGGGGCAATGCGGAACGGCGCAATCTCGAAGTGGTCGAGGCGATCTGCGACGGCCTGGACCGGCTGTGCCCGCGGCCGGACGGCCACCCCCGCCGCCAGCAGATCCGCTTCGTCGCCGACCGCCCGGGCCATGACCAGCGCTATGCCATCGATGCCGGCAAGATCCGCAGCCAGCTCGGCTGGTGCCCGCGGGAAAGCTTTGACTCGGGGCTGGAGCGGACCATTCGCTGGTATCTCGACAACGCGTCCTGGTGGCGCAGCATCCAGGCCGGCGGCTATGCCGGGGCGCGGCTGGGCCTGGTCGGTGCGGCACCGTGACGATCCTCTTGACCGGCGGCAGCGGCCAAGTCGGCACGGCGCTGCGCAGCCGCGCCTGGCCGGACGGGATTGCATTGGTTGCGCCGCCCCGCCAGGCGCTGGACCTGGGCGACCCCGCCGCTCTGGCCGCCGCGGTGGCCGCCCGGCCATGGCGCGCGATCATCAATGCGGGGGCCTATACCGCGGTCGACCGCGCCGAGGGCGAGCTTGCCGCGGCCTGGACAATCAACGCCCTGGCCCCGGCGGTCCTGGCCCAGGCGGCCGCCCGGGCCGGCATCCCCCTGATCCAGCTGTCGACCGACTATGTCTTCGACGGCCGCAAGCCCGCCCCTTACATCGAGGCCGACGGCTTGGCCCCCCTGGGGGTCTATGGCGCCTCCAAGGCCGGGGGCGAGTTGGCGGTGCGCAGCGCCGGCGGCCGCCATGTCATCCTGCGGACCTCCTGGGTGGTCAGCGCCCATGGCCATAATTTCATCAAGACCATGTTGCGCCTGGGGCGCGAGCGGCCGCGCCTGCACGTGGTCGACGACCAGATCGGCGCGCCCACCGGCGCCGCCGATATCGCTGCGGCAGTCGCCGCCGTCACCCTGCGCCTGCTGGCCGATCCCGGCGCGCCCACCGGCCTGTTCCACCTGACCAATGACGGCGCCACCAGCTGGTGCGGCCTGGCCCGGGAAGTCTTCCGCCTGGCCGCGGCCCGGGGCGGCCCGGCGCCCGAGGTGGCCGCGATCGGCACCGCGGCCTATCCCACCGCCGCCCGGCGCCCGGCCAATTCCCGCCTCTGCCTGGAGCGGATCCGGCGGGACTACGGCCTGGCGCCACGCCCCTGGGAGGCGGCGGTGGCCGATATCGTCGCCGCCCTGCTGCCGGCGGCCGATGCTGCCCCGCCGCTTCGGCCATAGCGGCCATGTCTGCGGGCGGGTTGCGGCGCGGCCGCGGCGGCGGATAGAAAGCGGGACGCGGGTCGGCGGCATCGTCCGGGGATGGCCCGCCCCATCGCCGGAGACCGCCCCATGCCGCCACCCCTGTCCGTTCTCGACCTGGCCCCGGTAACCGAAGGCGGCACCCCGGCCGACGCCTTGCGAAACGCCCTGTCCCTCGCCCGCCATGTGGAAAGCCTGGGCTATCGCCGGTTCTGGCTGGCCGAGCATCACAACATGGCCGGCATCGCCAGCGCCGCCACCGCGGTGGTGATCTGCCATGTTGCCGGCGGCACCAGCCGGATTCGGGTCGGCGCCGGCGGCATCATGCTGCCCAACCATGCGCCGCTGGTGGTCGCCGAGCAGTTCGGCACCCTTGAATCCCTGTTCCCCGGGCGCATCGACCTGGGCCTGGGCCGGGCCCCGGGGACCGACCAGCGGACCCTGCGGGCGCTGCGCCGCGACCCCGCCGCGGCCGAGCATTTTCCCCAGGATGTGCTGGAGGTTCAGGCCCTGCTGGCGCCGCCCCAGCCGGGTCAGATGCTGAAGGCGGTGCCTGGCGCCGGCCTTCGGGTGCCCCTGTGGATTCTCGGCTCCAGCCTGTTCGGCGCCCGCCTGGCCGGGATGCTGGGCCTGCCTTTCGCCTTCGCCTCGCATTTCGCGCCCGACGCCCTGTCGGCCGCCCTGACCCTCTACCGCGAGCATTTCGAGCCATCGGCCCAACTGGCCAGGCCCCACGCCATGGTCGGGGTGAATGTCGTCGCCGCCGACAGCGATGGCGAGGCGCGGCACCTGTTCACCTCGATCCAGCAGCGCTTCACCGCCATGATCCGGGGCGAGAACCGGGCCCTGCCGCCGCCGGTCGAGACCATGGAGGGCCGCTGGTCGCCCGCCGAGCAGGCCCAGGTCACCGCCATGACACGCTGTTCGTTGGTCGGCGGGCCGGCGACCCTTGCCGAGGCGCTGACCCGCTTCGTCGAACAGACCGGGGCCGACGAACTGATGGTCGCCTCGGCGATTTACGACCACCAGGCCCGGCGCCACTCCTACACCATTCTGGCCCAGGCCCACGGGGCCATGGCCGAATGACCGCTGTGGGCCACGGCTCTAGACCAGGGTGCCATCGTCGAGAACCGCCGCGGGCGTGGTGAAGCCGAGGCGATCGGGGCCGCGCCCGCCCAGAACCCGGTCCGTCGCCGAGAAGTCGGCTGCCTGGAACTGAAGCAGGTCGACCACGTCATCCGCGCCAATCAACCGGTCGACGCCAGCCGTTCCGCGAAAAATAGCCATTCCCCGTGTCCCGCCCCCTGTCGCACGGCGCCAGGCGCCGCTGCCCGATTCTGAGGCAGCCGCCGGCGGCGGTCAAATTGGGACGCCGGGCCGGCCGGCCACGGCATGTCGATTTCCTGACCCTTTCGCGGCGCAGCATGCTACAGGCGGAGACACCCCGCCGACGTGGCGGCGAGACAGGCTCTGAGGTGCGGCAATGCCGGGCGACGGACCGATCGGCGAGCTTATTCGGACATCGACACTGGCGTCATGGCTGCCGCCCTGGCTGTCGTCGATCATTCTTCTGGTCGGCGCCGTGGCTGTGGCCCTGACCATCAATCGCTATGTTCACCGCTTGCTGGATCGCCTGCTCAGGGGCGAGAAGATGCCCCTGTTGCGGTCGTTGAAGGGGCGCCTGGCCGGGCCAGGCCGGGCCGCGCTGGTCCTGGCGGCGATGTCCCTGGTGCTGCCGGCACTGGCCCTGCCCCAGCCCCTGGCCGGCGGACTGGGCAAGATCGTCACGGTGCTGCTGGTCGCCCTGGGCGGCTGGTCCGCGGTGATCGCGGTCAATATCGCCAGCGAACTGCATCTCCGGCGCTACCGGATCGATGTCGACGACAATCTCCTGGCGCGCAAGCATGTCACCCAGGTGCGCCTGCTGTGCCGGGCGCTGGACACCATCATCGTCATCATGACCTTTTCGGCGGCCTTGATGACCTTCGACGCGGTCCGGGAATATGGCGTCACGCTGTTCGCCTCGGCCGGCGTCGCCGGCATCTTCGCCGGCCTCGCCGCGCGCCCGCTCCTGGCCAATTTCTTTGCCGGCATCCAGATCGCCCTGACCCAGCCGATCCGGGTCGACGACGCGGTCGTCGTCGAAGGGGAATGGGGCTGGATCGAAGACATCACCAGCACCTATGTGGTGGTCAAGATCTGGGACCTGCGGCGCCTGATCCTGCCGCTGACCTATTTCATTGAAAAGCCGTTCCAGAACTGGACCCGGGAAGGCAACACGATCATCGGCAGCATCTTCCTGCATGTCGACTACATGGCGCCGATCGAGGAGATCCGGCAGAAATTTCACGAGCTGGCCAAGGCGTCGTCGCTGTGGGACGGCAAGGTCGCCGTGCTGCAGGTGACCGAGGCCAAGGAGCACACGGTGGAACTGCGGGCGCTGGCCAGCGCCTCGACCTCGCCCCGGGCCTGGGACCTGCGCTGCGAACTCCGCGAAGGCCTGATCACCTATCTGCGCGACCATCATCCCGGGGTCCTGCCCCGCCTGCGGATGGCCGGCGCCGAGAGCGGCGCCGCACCCTCGGAGGGCCAGGCCCCGGCCTATCGGGAGCCGGTCAATCCCGCCCCTTGGGGTATTCATAGATGATCGTGGGGCCGTCCGGCCCTGCCCGCCGGCCGCCGCCGGCTGTGCCCGGCGAGTCGGAACGGCCGGAAAACAGGTGGAACAGGCCGTCCAGCAGGTCGCGGTCGGGGGGCGCCTCGGGCAGGGCGCGGACGGGCGCGCCCTTGAGGGCCGCCCGCATGAAGCTTGCCCAGATGCGGGCCGGCGCGGCACCGCCGGTCACCGTCTTCATCGGTGCCATGTCGTCATTGCCGAGCCACACCGCCGCGGCCAATTCTCCGGTGAAGCCGACAAACCAGGCATTTCGATAGTTCTGGCTGGTTCCCGTCTTGCCCGCCGCCGGGCGCCCGGGATTGGCCGCCTTGCCGGTGCCCTGACCGATGACGAGACGCAGGAGGTCGACCATCTGCCAGTCGATCCGTTCCCGGATCAACCGCTCGGGCGGGCTGGCCTGGCGGCTGTAGAGCACGGTTCCGGCGCCGTTGCGCACCTCGACAATGCCATAGGGAAAGACCTCGAAGCCGCCATTGCCGACCACGGCATAGGCCGCCGCCAGCTCTACCGGGCTGACCTCGGCGCTGCCCAGGGCGATCGAGGCATTGCGCGGAATCGGCGAGGTGATGCCCAGGCGCTGGGCCATCTCGACGACGGCGCCGGCGCCGACCCGGGCCAGCAGCTTGACCGCCACGGTGTTGATCGACTGGGCAAAGGCCTGGGCCAAAGTCACCGGGCCGGCATAGCCGCCATTGTGATTGGCCGGACGATAGCCACCGATGTCGACCGGCCCATCGAGCTCGACGCTGTCCGGGGTCAGGCCGGCCTCCAGGGCGGCGAGATAGACGAACAGCTTGAACGCCGAGCCGGGCTGGCGCAGCCCGTTGGCCGCGCGGTTGAAGGACGAGGCCTGGTAGTCCCGGCCGCCGACCATGGCCCGCACCGCGCCGTCGAGGCCGAGCGCCACCACCGCCCCCTGGCCGATCGCGCCGCGGCCGCCGTCCCGGCCGAGGCCCGCGGCCAAAGCCGCCGCTGCCGCATTCTGGGCCTTCAGGTCGAGGGTCGTCTTGACCACCAGGTCGTCGTCCGACGGGCCGATATAGTCGGGGATCCGCTCGACCACCCAGTCGCTGAAATAGCGCACCGCGTCGCCCCCCGGCCGCTTCACGGTGCGCGCCGGGTTGGCCTTGGCCCGGGCCGCGGCCTCGGGCGTGATGAACCCCGCCTCGACCATGGTGTCGAGCACCAGATTGGCCCGCCGGACCGCCGCCGCCCAATCGGCGAAGGGCGACAGGCGCGACGGCGCCTTCATCAGGCCGGCCAGCATGGCCGCCTGGGGCAGGGTCAGGTCGCGGGCGCTGCTGCCGAAATAGCGCCGGGCGGCACCGTCCATGCCATAGGCACCGGCCCCCAGATAGACCCGGTTCAGATAGAGGGCGAGGATTTCGCGCTTGGACAGGTGGCCTTCCAGCTCGATGGTCAGGATCGCCTCCTGGACCTTGCGCTTGAGGGTGCGCTCGGGGCCCAGGAACACCGTCTTGACCGCCTGCTGGCTGATCGTCGAGCCGCCCTGGACCAGATGGCCCTCGACCAGATTGGTCCAGGCCGCGCGCAACAGGCCGACGGCGTCGAAGCCGCCATGATCGAAGAAGCGGCGGTCCTCGATGGCCAGCACCGCCTGGCGCAGCACCGGGGGAAAGGCCTCGTAGTCGAGCGCTTCGCCATAGAGATCGCCCAAGGTGGCAAAGGCGGTGCCGTCGGCGGCCAGCAGCCGTATCGCCGGGCGCTTGTCGATGGCCGTCAGGCGGTCGAAGGCGGGCAGGTCCCAGGCGAACCAGGCGATCAGGCTCATGAGGCCGAGGCGAAACAGGATTTCCTCGCCGATACCGGCGCTTAACCCCTGGGCGAAGCCGGTCCAGAGAGG
>JAJFJE010000005.1 GCA_021774355.1 Alphaproteobacteria bacterium | reverse complement strand
ATTCCTGAAGCGCCGTCTTGGCATCGCGCGGCACCGGTGCCTGGTTGGCCAGATAGGCCGACCACAGGCGCAGTATCACGTCGCGCGCCGCGGCCAGCCCGCCATCCAGATGAACCGCCGCAATGACCGCTTCCAGGGCATCGGCCAGCAGCGCGGGCTTTTCCCGGCCGCCCTGTTCTTCCTCGCCCTTGGCCAACCGCAAGTCCCGCCCGAGGTCCATGGACCGGGCAATTTCGGCCAGGGTTTCCCGCCGGACCAGGCCGTTGAACCGGACCGACAGGCGGCCCTCGTCCCACGTCGGGAACTGGGCGTGAAGATACTCGGCGATCACCATGCCGAGCACCCGGTCCCCCAGAAATTCCAGCCGTTCGTTGGAGCCTTCCGCGTCCAGGCTCCGATGGGTCAGTGCCCGTTCCAGCAGTCCGGGCGTGGCGACCCGATAGCCCAAGCGCGAGCAGAGATCGGCGTCAGCCGCGGTCAATTGATCCACTGGAGGAGACGGCCATAGCGAACCGCCGAGAACCAGTTCCAGGGCTCGAACAGGCCGGCCGTGCCATCGGTCGAAAAGAAGATGATCTGGGCCTTGCCGACCAGATTCTCGGCCGGCACGAAGCCGACCTGCGACAGGAAGCGGCTGTCGGTTGAATCGTCGCGATTGTCGCCCATGGCGAAATAATGCCCGGGTGGCACCTCGTAGACCCCGGTATTGTCGACAGTGCTGTTGTCGCGCAGGTTCCAGGTCACATAGCTCTTGCCATTGGGCATGGTCTCGCGGAACTGGGCGATCCGCTGAACGCCGCCGCCCGACTCGATCAGATAGTCGTCGATACGTTCGCGCTTGACCGCCTCGCCATTGACGTAGAGCACACCGTCGGTCACCTGGATGCGGTCGCCCGGCAGGCCGACCAGGCGTTTGATGTAGTCGATGCTGGGGTCCTTGGGCTGGCGGAAGACGACCACGTCACCACGCCGGGGGCCGTCGCCGGCCATGACCCGGCCATGGAACAGGGGCAGCGACCAGGGCAGCGAATAGCGCGAATAGCCATAGCTGAACTTGGTGACGAACAGGTAGTCGCCCACCATCAGCGTCGGCTTCATCGATCCCGAGGGAATGTTGAAGGGTTCGAATACGAAGGTTCTGATTCCGAGGGCAATCAAGACGGCATAAACAACCGTAAGGACCACTTCGACAAAAGCAGACCGGCCGACCTTCTTCATCATAGTCTTCCCGACGCCGGATTCGCTCATGGCCGTCTCCCGTCCAGGCACAACCTGTCAAAAGGCGCAGAGCGGGCATCAAGCCCAGCCCCACACCGCTTGTCAACTGGGCGCTGGCCGCAGGGCACCGAGCCGAACGGCGAAGGCGGTGCCGTCGCGACGGCACCGCCACACCACTGGACCGCCAGGGGTCGTCCTAGAAATAGATCTTCACGCCGCCTCTGGCGAAGTAAACATTTGCGTCGTCGTACCCGACGCGGGTGTCGACATCCCCATAAAGGGTGAAAAAGTCGCCGTGCATGTTGATCCCGACCCCGGTGGTCGCCCAGTTGCGGTCGGGATTATCCGGGCGGACGGCCGGCAGGGCCGCGCCGCCCACCTGGGCGATGGACACGGCGTCGGGGCCGCCGGTGAAGTCATGTTCCCAGCCGCCGCGGACCTGCAGGGCAAAGACATCCGGCTGCCCGGGATTCAGGTAGACCGTGGCCTGGGCCCCCAGGGTCGACACCAGGGCGTCGAAGGACTGGCTGCCGATGCGCAGGGCGCCGGCACCGCCGCTTTCCGAATAGCTGTCATAGCCGAGCCGGCTGTAGCGCAGCGCGGCCGACGGCCCGACCACCACCCATTCGCTGAGCGGGAAATCATAGCCGGCGCGGAACTGGCCGCCCCATTGCCAGCCATTGGCATTGCCCTTGAAGGTACTTCCGCCGACCGACCGTCGGGTGTCCTGGTCAAGCAGGCCGGCGCTGACGACCGCGTCGAAATAGGCCTGCCCCGCGACATAGGTGGCATAAAGATAAAGCGTGTAGGCGTCGACTTCCTGCTTGTCGGTGTTGTTCCGCAGTTCGTTCTTGTAGTGGCTGTAGCCGAACGCGCCGCCGACAATAAATTCGGGCGAGATGGCATAGTCGCCGCCGATCGTCCCGGCATAATTGGTGAAATTCGACCCCACCGTCGTGGCCGTGGTGTCGAAGCCGCCCCAGTCGAAACGATAGGTCGCGAACATGCCGATCCGCTTGTCCGGCGACATATATTGGGCGGTCGCCCCCGAGGCGGTTCCAGGTGTCGGCCCGGGGGTTGCGTCGAACCCCAGGGTCCCGCCCCGGCTGCTGCGCCGCCGGGCATAAGGGTTCATGGCATTGAGGCCGACCAGCTGGCCATAGGACGAGGTGAGCTGGCCGAACTGGCTCGAGCCGAAGAAATTGCGCAGGACGACCGCGGTCGTGGCCTCGAAAGACCCCGGATTGTTGACCACGGCAATCGTCAGGCAATCGACCAGCGCCCCGGCGAAGGCATTGACGATCACCGGGTCATTGGTCCGGAACTCGTCGATCGAGCCGACGCAACCGCCAACCGTCTGCTTGCCCAGATCGACATAGTCGGCAACGGTGGTGCCGTCGCCCCCGGTGATCGGATTGACCGTGTTCAGCAGGTCGATCCGGCGGAAGCCATTGGGCTGGGTGCTGTCGACCACATAGATGCGATTGTTGATGGTATCGACGGCGACCGGGGTGCCGTCCTCCGGCGCGGGGCCGGGAGTCACCCCGGGGATCTGCGTGATCGTCGAGACCCGGTAGATGCCGTTCAGGCCGACATTGTTGCCGGTCAGCTGACCCAGCACGCTGTTGAAGCTCTGGGCCGGGTCGAAGACGTCGCGGTCCTCGTCGGTGACCAGCAGGAACTGCCCGGAATCGGGCCGGATGCTGAGGTTGCCGAAGGCGAAGTCGATGGCATCGTAGCCGTCCTCGGTGCCGCCCGAGACTTCCAGCGTCCCGGCACCGGTTGCGACGTCGCCCGGACCCCCGAATGGCGTAACCAAGTGCGGCTCGGGGTTGGAGCGCGCATAGCCGACCAGGGCGTAGCGGTTGGCCTTGAAGCCGGCCGCCGAGAACGCCGTCTCGATATTGTTCACCAGGGTCGGGATAAAGGCCTGTTCACCGGACATCGAGCCCGATTCGTCGACCAGGAAGACGAAGTCGACACCCGATTGCTGGGCGAGCGCCGCGGTGGATGTGGAAGCCATTAACAGAGACGCCAAGAGCGTCGTCCGGGTGGTTCTGAGATAGCCCACGGATCCCTCCATCGATGGTCTGGTTACAGAACTGCGATTCTGTGCGTGGGCGTTCCAGGCTGGAACATCCCCATGTCCCCCAAAAGAGCCGCTTGATCGCCACGGTTTGGCCGTAATTTATCATCGGTGACCGGGCCGGCGGCAACCGAAATATGCGCGATGCGAAAGCGACGCCGGTGATTTGAACGCGTCGCGTGTCGGAAAAATCACACGTCGATATGTGCGGAAATTATTACAACCGCGCTCGCCAGCGGCGGTTCGTCAGTCATCGTCAGGTCGATGACGGCGGCCATGCCGGGCGGCGTCAAGGCCTGGAGGCGGGCCAGGGCGCCACCGGTGAGAACCAGGCTGGGCTTGCCGCCCGGCCGGTTGACCACGCCCATATCGCGCCAGAAAACCCCGTGGGCCAGGCCCGTTCCCAGCGCCTTGGCGCAGGCCTCCTTGGCGGCGAAGCGCTTGGCATAGCTGGCGATCCGGGCCTGGCCGTCGCGCGCCAGCCGGGCCTCCGATTTGGCGCGCTCGGTCGCCGTGAAGAGACGCGCGAGAAAGCGCTCGCCATGGCGCTCGATCGTCGCCTCGATGCGGCGGATGTCGATCAGATCGGAACCCAGGCCCAGGATCATGGGGCGAGGCCGGCGGCCGCGCGGGCGCCGTCCATACGGCTGCGCATGCCGCGAATCGCCGCTTCCAGTCCCACAAAGAGGGCTTCGCCCACCAGAAAGTGACCGATATTGAGTTCGACTACATTGGCGATGGCCGCAATCGGCGCGACGGTCTGATAGGTCAGGCCATGCCCCGCATGGCATTCGAGGCCCAGCCGTTCGGCGGTCGCCGCGGCCGTCGTCAGGCGCGCCAGTTCGGCAGCGCGGGCGTCGTCGACCGCCTCGCAATAAGCGCCGGTGTGGAGCTCCACAATGTCGGCGCCCAGAGCCTTGGCGACGATCAACTGGATATCCTCGGGGTCGACGAACAGCGACACCCGGATCCCACCGGCCTTGAGCCTGGCGACGAAGGGTGCGAGCAGGCGGTGGGAGGCCGCCACGTCGAGCCCCCCCTCGGTGGTCTTTTCCTCCCGCTTCTCGGGCACCAGGCAGCAGGCGTGCGGCCGGTGGTTCAAGGCGACGGCCAGCATCTCGGGGGTCGCCGCCATTTCGAGGTTGAGCGGCAGGTCGAGTTCGTCCGACAGGCGTCTTATGTCGCGATCGGAAATGTGCCGGCGGTCTTCGCGCAGATGGGCGGTTATGCCGTCGGCCCCGGCCGCGGCGGCCAGCTTGGCGGCCGCCACCGGATCGGGGTAGACGCCGCCGCGGGCGTTACGGATGGTCGCCACATGGTCGATATTAACCCCCAGGCGCAGGGTGCGAAGGTGGTCGGCGGTCATCGTCGCCCCCCTATTTCAGGCCGCGGCTGCCAGGCTTGACCGCCGGCAGGGCCGCCAGGGCGGGCGGCAGAGCATCGGCCGGATAGGCCGGCACCGCAAGCCGGGTCAGCGGCACGAAGGGAACGCCCAGTTCGACCGCGCCGTCGGA
>JAJFJE010000400.1 GCA_021774355.1 Alphaproteobacteria bacterium | reverse complement strand
GGTGGTCTTGTAGAGATCCTTGAGCACCGAATAGCCGCCGCACATGTCGCCATAGAGGGTGGCATAGCCGACCGACACCTCGGACTTGTTGCCGGTGGTCAGGACCATGGGGCCGAACTTGTTGGACAGGGCCATCAGGGTGAGCCCCCGGGCGCGGGACTGAATATTCTCTTCGGCGAGATCGGGCGCGCGCCCTTCGAAAGCCGCCGCCAGCATGTCGCCGAACGCGGTGACCGCCGGCTCGATCCCGATACTGTCCAGCCGCACCCCCAGCAGGGCGGCGCAGGCGGCGGCATCCTCCAGGCTGTCGGCGCTGGTATAGCGCGACGGCATCATCACGCACCACACCCGCTCGGGGCCGAGGGCGTCGACTGCAACGGCCGCCGACAGGGCGGAATCGATGCCGCCCGACAGGCCCAGGACGACTCCGGGAAAGCGGTTCTTCGCAACATAGTCGCGCAGCCCCAGCACCATCGCGGCATAGATCTCTTCCAGCGTGTCGGGCCGTTCCGCCATCGGGGCTTCCACCGCGACCCAGCCGGTGCCGCTGCGCTGCCATTCCAGAATGGCGAAATCCTCGCGGAAGGCCGGCAATTCGGCGACCACGGCGCCCTCGGCGTCGAGCGCGAAGCTGGCGCCGTCGAACACCAGTTCGTCCTGGCCGCCGACCTGGTTGAGATAGACCAGGGGCACCCCGGTCTCGCGCACCCGCTGGCGCGCCAGGGCAAGCCGGACATCGTCCTTGTCGACTTCATAGGGCGAGCCGTTGGGCACCAGGAAGAAATCGGGATGGGCCTGGGCGAGGGCCGTCGTGACGGCCGGCGTCCAGATGTCCTCGCAGATCGGCAAGGCCAGGGACAGGCCGCGAAACGGCGCCGGAAGCGGCGGCGGCCCGGCCTGAAACACCCGCTTCTCGTCGAACACGCCGTAATTGGGCAGATCGACCTTGAAGCGCAGGGTGACGGTGCCCCGGTCGATCAGGGCGACGGCGTTATGGAGCGCGCCGCCCTGGCGCCACGGCAGGCCGACCAGCAGGCCGGGGCCGCCGTCCCGGCTGGCGGCCACAAGCTGCTGCAGGCCGTCGGCCGCGGCGGCGACAAAGGCCGGCTTCAACACCAGGTCCTCGGGCGGGTAGCCGGTGATCGACAATTCGCTGGTCACCACCAGCTCGGCGTCCTGTGCCGCTGCCTGGGCGCGGACGGCCAGGATCCTGGCGACATTGCCGGCGATGTCGCCGACCGTGAAGTCGATCTGGGCCAGGCCGAGACGAAGGAAGTCCTTGGGAGCTGTCATCCCTGCTGATTAGCGCGGGCGTCGGGCGGCGGCAATCGGGGATTCGGCCGCCGCCCGCCCTGGGCCTACCGGATGATGTCGATGATCAGGCCGGTGGCGATGGCCGCCAGCACCACATCCCGGCCGACCGAATAATAGCCGTAGCCGGCACGGGCGCGCGGCAGCACCTGGACCAGGGGGTAGGGGGCCGGCTGGTAATAGCCGCGCGGCAGGTAGCGGTTGGGGCCGAGCTGGGCCGAGACCGATCCGGGCACCGGGCGCCACCAGCCATTATGGGTCGCGGCCCAGCGGCGGGCCGCCTGACGATGGGCTTCGTCGACCCGGTCCTGGCGCCAGTCGTCGCGACGGGCCGCCTGGTGGCGGGTATCATTCCGGCCATCGCCGTGGCGGCCGGCATCGTGGGCGCTCCGAACCTGGTGCTGCTGCTGGCCGGCCCAGGCAGTGTTGCGGTCTGCGGCCTGGGCGGCAACCGGGCCCAGCAGGGCGGCAACGAGACCAATCATCACGAGCTTTTTCATGGCATGACCTTTCTTTGTCACGCCGAAGCAATGCCGGTTGGAAGCCGACCGTTCCACAATATCACCCAAGAAAAAATAATTTTTCCAATAGTCAAAAACAGTAAGAACGCGGCGCAGGAAATCCTGATTTCGGCCGTTACACTAAATCGCCAAAGATCCCGCGCGATATCGCCCGTGGGGACGGAGGCCGACAGCTAGACTGCCGCCATGGCGGCGAAGGCCGTCTCCAGATCGGCGATCAGGTCGTCCGGATTTTCCAGCCCGGCATGGAAGCGCAGCAGGAGTTCCGGCCGGGTCCAGTGGGTCGCGCTGCGGCTCTTGGCGGGGTCCGCCAGGATGCACAGGCTCTCATAGCCGCCCCAGGACCAGCCCATGCCGAACAGTTCGAGGCTGTTGAAGAAGGCGGCGAGGGCCGGCCGGGGAACCGGCTTGATCAGCGCGCCGAACAGGCCCGAGGCGCCGGTGAAGTCGCGTTTCCAGAGCGCATGGCCCGGGCTGCCGGGCAGGCCGGGGTGCAGGATCTGGACAATTTCGGGCCGCTCGGCCAGCCAGCGGGCGAGGGTAAGGCCGGTTTCCTGATGCTGGTTCAGGCGCACCGCCAAAGTACGCAGGCCGCGCTGGGCGAGATACATATCGTCCGGGCCGGTCCAGATGCCCAGTTCGCCCACCGTCTTGGCCAGGCGCGGCCACACCGCTTCGGTCGCGGTGATCGTGCCGAGCAGGGCGTCGGAATGGCCGACAATATATTTGGTCGCCGCCTGGACGGAGACGTCGACTCCCAAGGCCAGGGGCCGGAAAAAATAAGGCGAGGCCCAGGTATTGTCGATCACCGTGACAATATCCCGGCCGCTGGCCGCCACGGCCGCGACAATGGCGGGAACGTCCTGGACCTCGAAGGTCAGGGACCCGGGGCTTTCCATGAAGACCACCGCGGTTTCGGGCCGGATCAGCGCGGCGATCGCCCCGCCGATGGCCGGATCGTAGAAGGTGGTGGTCACGCCATAGCGGGCCAGCAGGCTGCTGCACTGAATGCGCGTCGGACCATAGCAGCTGTCGGTCATCAGGACGTGATCGCCGGTCTTGAGCAGCGACAGCAGGGCAAGGCCGACGGCCGAAGCGCCCGACGGGGTGATCAGCGTGTCATAGCCGCCTTCCAGGCCGGCGATGGCATCCTGCAGGGCGAAGCTGGTGGGCGTGCCGCGCCGGCCATAGACCACCCGCCGGCGATCCGTCGAGGGCCTGGTCGCGGCCTCGAAGGCATCAAAATCCGGAAACAGGATGGTCGAGGCGTGGAGCACCGGCGGATTGACCACCCCCTGGTGGTCGAAGGGACGCCGTCCCAGATGGACGATATCGGTTTCCGGCGCGTGTTTGCGGCTCACAATGGGCTCCTGCATCTGGTCTCCGCCCAGGGTGCCCGGCTTTGACCAAAGGGGGAAGCCTGGATGCTGGCAATGCTCGTCCTGCGCTGATAGCCTTGTCACAGTGACAATGCGCAAGGCGCCCATTCGGGGTGCCGCCACCCATACGCCGCCACTCAATCAAGGGGAACCCGATGAAACTCACCACGCGCATGCTGACTGCCGGTGCGGTGCTGGCCTTCGGCGCTCATGCCGCCGCTGCGGCGACCCTCGACGACGTCAAGGCCAAGGGCTTTGTGCAGTGCGGCGTAAGCCAGGGCCTGGCCGGGTTCGGCGCGCCGGATGACAAGGGCCATTACTCCGGGCTCGATATCGACGTCTGCCGGGCAGTGGCCGCCGCCGTCTTCGGCGATGCCACCAAGGTCAAATATACGCCGCTGACGGCCAAGGAGCGCTTTACCGCCCTGCAGTCCGGTGAAATCGACGTGCTGTCGCGCAACACCACCTGGACCTTGAACCGCGACACGGCCCAGGGCCTCAATTTCGCAGGCGTGACCTATTATGACGGCCAGGGTTTCATGGTGCGGAAGTCCCTGGGGGTAACCAGTGTCAAGCAACTGGACGGCGCCTCGATCTGCACCGAGACCGGCACCACCACGGAACTGAACGTCGCCGATTATTTCGGGACCCATAATCTGAAATTCAACATCGTTGCCCTGGGCAGCAATTCGGAGGCGACGGCGGCCTATGACAGCGGCCGCTGCGACGCCTACACCACCGACGCATCGGGCCTGTATTCGACCCGCGTCAAGCTGGCCAACCCCGACGACCACATCATCCTGCCGGAAATCGTCTCGAAAGAGCCGCTTGGCCCGGCCGTGCGCCAGGGCGACAGCCAATGGCTGAACGTCGTGAAATGGTCGCTCTATGCCATGATCGGCGCCGAGGAATATGGCGTGACCTCGGCCAATGTGGACGACATGAAGGCCAATTCCAAGAATCCGGAAGTCCGCCGGATGCTGGGTGTCGAAGGCGAATTCGGCGCGCCCATGGGTCTCAGCAATGACTGGGCCTACCAGATCGTCAAGCAGGTCGGCAATTACGGCGAGTCCTTCGAGCGCAATGTCGGCCAGGGCTCGCCCCTCAAGATCACGCGCGGCCAGAACGCCCAGTGGACCGATGGCGGCCTGCTCTATTCGCCGCCATTCCGCTGAGTACGGTCGGCTGAACGGGCCGGGGGGATAGTGATGATCTGGTGTGCCGCCGCCCGGCCCGTGCGGCACGCCCATTTGGCCCGGGGGGCGATGCCATGAGTGCTCCAGGTCACACCGGCGGCACCGCACCGGCGCGCGCCGCGCCGTGGAACGACCCGGCAATCCGGGCGATCGCGTTCCAGCTCCTTCTGCTGGCAGCCGTGCTGTACGTCGGCTGGATGCTGTATGACAACACGACCACCAACCTGGCCAAGCGCAACATCGCGTCGGGTTTCGGCTTCATGGAACAGCCGGCCGGCTTCCAGATCGTCCAGTCGCTGATTCCTTTCAGTTCGGCCGACAGCTATGGCAAGGCGTTCCTGGTCGGGTTGCTGAATACGGCGCTGATCTCGGCGATCGGCATCGTCCTGGCCACGCTGGTCGGCTTCGTGGTCGGGGTTGCCCGCCTGTCGAAGAACTGGATCGTCGCCCGGATGGCCACGGTCTATGTCGAAACCCTGCGCAATATTCCGCTGCTGCTGCAGATCTTCTTCTGGTATTTCGCGGTCCTGCGGACCATGCCGTCGCCTCGCCTGAGCATCAGCCCGGTCGACGGCATCTTCCTCAATCAGCGCGGCCTCTACCTTCCGGCCCCGGTGACCGAGCCGGGCTTCTGGCTGATTCCGCTGGCCCTGGCGCTGGGGATCGCCGGCGCGGTCGGGGTGTCGATCTGGGCCCGCCGCCGCCTGATGGCGACCGGCCGGCGCTTCCGGTCCGGCTGGACCGGGCTGGCCCTGATCGTCGGGCTGCCGGTGGTGGCGGCGGTGGCCGCCGGCCTGCCGCTGCATTGGCAGCTTCCGGAACTTCACGGGTTCAATTTTACCGGCGGCATCGTGCTGATCCCCGAATTCATGGCGGTCCTGGTCGCCCTGTCGCTCTATACCGCCTCGTTCATCGCCGAGATCGTTCGCGGCGGCATCCTCGCGGTCAGCAAGGGCCAGACCGAAGCGGCCAGCGCCCTGGGCCTGCCTCACGGCCTGACCCTGCGCCTGGTCGTGATCCCCCAGGCGTTGCGCGTGATCATTCCGCCCCTGACCAGCCAATATCTCAATCTGCTCAAGAACTCGTCCCTGGGCGCGGCGGTCGGTTATCCCGAACTGGTGGCGGTGTTCGCCGGAACGGTTCTGAACCAGACCGGCCAGGCGATCGAGGTGATCGCCCTGACCATGGCGGTCTATCTGACCCTCAGCCTGATCATTTCGGCGGGAATGAACTGGTACAACGCCCGCAAGGCGTTGGTCGAACGGTAGGGGGTGCGCGCGATGTCCGAGCCTCATGTCTTCACCCCGACCCCGCCCCAGCCGCCGCCGTCTTCGCTGGTCGGGCCGGTCGCCTGGATCCGCCAGAACCTGTTCAACGGCTGGCTTAACAGCCTGCTGACCGTGGTGGCGCTTTACCTGCTCTATCTGACGGTGCCGCCGATCATAGACTGGGCGCTGTTGTCGGCGACCTTCTCCGGGACCGACCGCAGTGCCTGCGCTGGCTCGGACGGGGCCTGCTGGACCTTCATCAAGGTCCGCTGGGGCCAGGTGCTCTACGGCTTCTATCCCGAGGCCGAGCGCTGGCGGCCCAATCTGGTGTTCTTCGCCGGCCTGGCCGGGCTGATCGGGGTGGTCCCCAAGACGCGCTGGCGGAAATGGCTGGCCGGGTTCCTGCTGCTGCCGTACCCGGTGGCGGCCTTCATCCTGCTGTGCGGCGGCGTGTTCGGCCTGCCCTCGGTCGAGACCGCCCGCTGGGGCGGCCTGACCGTAACCCTGGTGGTTGCCGTGACCGGGATTGTGGCATCGTTCCCGATCGGCGTCGTGCTGGCGCTCGGCCGGCGCTCGAACATGCCGATCGTGCGTTCGGTGTGCGTTGTCTTCATCGAGGTGGTGCGTGGCGTGCCGCTGATCTCGGTGCTGTTCATGTCGTCTGTGATGCTGCCCCTGTTTCTCCCCGAGGGGGTCAATTTCAACAAGCTGCTGCGCGCCCTGATCGGGGTCACGCTGTTCACCGCGGCCTATATGGCCGAGGTGGTGCGCGGCGGCCTGCAGGCGATTCCAAAGGGCCAGTACGAGGGCGCCAAGGCGCTGGGCCTCGGCTATTGGCAGGCCATGGGTTTCATCATCCTGCCCCAGGCCCTGAAGCTGGTGATCCCCGGCATCGTCAACAGCTTCATCTCGCTGTTCAAGGACACCACGCTGGTCGCGATCATCGGCATTTTCGATCTGCTGGGCATCGTCCAGGCGGCGTCGAAGGATGCCAACTGGCTGGGCCTGGAGACCGAGGGCTATGCCTTCGCGGCCCTGATGTTCTGGATCTTCTGCTTTTCCATGTCGCGCATGTCCCTGCGTCTCGAACGCAAGCTCGATACCGGGCACCGCCGCTGAAGGAGTCGACCATGCCGGATAACGCAACGGGTGAGGCGTCGATCGAGTTGGTCGATGTCAATAAGTGGTATGGCGAGTTCCATGTCCTGCGGGATATCAACCTGTCGGTATTCAAGGGCGAGCGGATCGTGATCTGCGGCCCCTCGGGATCGGGCAAGTCGACCATGATCCGCTGCATCAACCGGCTCGAGGAGCATCAGCGCGGCAAGATCATCGTCGAGGGTGTGGAGTTGACCAACGATCTCAAGCGGATCGACGAGATCCGCCGCGAGGTCGGCATGGTGTTCCAGCATTTCAACCTGTTTCCCCACCTGACGGTGCTGCAGAACTGCACCCTGGCGCCGATCTGGGTGCGCGGCCAATCCAAGCGCGAGGCGGAAGAGACCGCCATGAAATATCTCGAGCGGGTGCGCATCCCGGAACAGGCGAACAAGTTCCCGGGGCAGTTGTCCGGCGGCCAGCAGCAGCGTGTCGCCATCGCCCGGTCGCTGTGCATGAACCCAAAGATCATGCTGTTCGACGAGCCGACCTCGGCACTTGACCCGGAAATGGTCAAGGAGGTGCTCGACACCATGGTCGGCCTGGCGGAAGAGGGCATGACCATGCTGTGCGTGACCCACGAGATGGGCTTTGCCCGTCAGGTCGCCCACCGGGTGATCTTCATGGACCGCGGCGAGGTGGTCGAGCAGAACAAGCCGGACGAGTTCTTCTCCAACCCCCAAAGCGACCGGACGAAACTCTTCCTGTCCCAGATCCTGCACTGACCCCGGGCCGCCGCGCCGGCAAGGGCGCCACGGCCTCTCTCCCCATCCCGCCTCCGCACCGTCATGGCCGGCCGCCGTGCCGGCCATCCACGGGACCACCGTGCCTGCCACGGACGCGTGGATGACCGGGTCAAGCCCGGTCATGACGCCTGGGGGGACCGGCGCGGAGCGACCGGGCGAGGCTGAGCGAGGCGGGTGGAGCGAGGCGGGTGGAGCGGGGCGAGACGGCGCGGGGCGCCGCAGGCCGCAAGGAGCGCGCCGCCCCACCCCCCGCCGTCATGGCCGGCCGCCGTGCCGGCCATCCACGGGACCACCGTGCCTGCCACGGACGCGTGGATGACCGGGTCAAGCCCTGTCATGACGACTGGGGGCGGTGCGCGGAGCGACCGGGCGAGGCTGAGCGAGGCGGGTGGTGCGAGGCGGTGTCGAGCGGGGCGAGACGGCGCGGGGCGCGGCACGCCTCAAGGAGCGCGCCGCCCCTCCCCCCGCCGTC
>JAJFJE010000399.1 GCA_021774355.1 Alphaproteobacteria bacterium | reverse complement strand
GGTTCCCGAACGGGCCGCCGCGGTGCCCCTGGCCGGGTCCGGCGGTGCCCGGGTTGCCGTCGCCGGCGATCTCGAGCCGCTATTCGTCAGCGCGGCGCGCAGGGTCGCGCCATGACCGGCGACCGTCCGCCGCCGATGATCCCGCCGGAGGCCCGACATGCGCCGCTGCATGTTCCGACCGGAACCCCCTTCGGGGTGTCGCCGCGCCAGCGCCCCATGGTGCTGCTCGACGGTCAGGCCAAGCATGCGGTGGAGATCGGCCGCAGCCGCCTGTTCCTGATCGCCGGGCTGTTTGCCCTGTGCTTCGTGATGATCGCCGGGCGGATGCTCGAACTGGCCCTGTTCAGCCGCCCCGACGAGAGCCGGGTGGTTGCCGTCGAGGCGCCGGTCGAACGGGCGCCGATCGCCGACCGCAACGGCCAGATCCTGGCAACCAATCTCGCCGTCGCGTCGCTCTATGTCGATACCACCAAGATCCTCGACATTCGTGAGGCGGTAACCAAGCTGAGCCGGGTTCTGCCCGAGCTTTCCGCGGCCGATCTCGATGCCAAGCTGCGCACCGGCAAGACCTTCGTCTGGATCAAGCGCGGCCTGACCCCGCGCCAGGAATGGGAGGTCAACAGCCTGGGCCTGCCCGGCTTCGCGTTTCAGCGCGAAGAGCGCCGGGTCTATCCTTACGGCCGGCTGGCCGCCCAGGTCCTCGGCTATGTCGATATCGATCTCAAGGGGATCTCCGGCACCGAGGCCTATTTCGACGAGACCTTACGCGACCCGGCCCGTCACGGCCGGCCGCTGCACCTGTCGCTCGACATCCGTGTGCAGCATGCGGTGGCCGACGAACTGGCCAAGACCATCGCCCATTTCGAAGCCATCGGCGGCGCCGGCATCGTGCTCGACGTGCGCACCGGCGAAGTGCTGGCCATGGTCTCGCTGCCCGATTTCGACCCGACCGACCCCGGCGCCGCCAGCGCCGATGCCCGATTCAACCGGGCAACCCTGGGGGTCTACGAGATGGGTTCGACCTTCAAGACCTTCAACACCTCGATGGCGCTGGACTACGGCGTCACCACGTTGCGCGGCGGCTATGATGCGACCAATCCCATCCGGGTCGCCCGCTACACCATCAACGACGACCACCCCAAGCATCGCTGGCTGAGCGTCCCTGAGATTTTCATGTACTCGTCGAATATCGGCTCGGCGAAGATGGCGCTCGACGTCGGCAGCGAACGCCAGAAGACGTTCATGACGCGCCTCGGCATGACCCGCCGGATGACCCTGGAACTGCCCGAGCTGGGGCTGCCCCTGGTGCCCAATCCGTGGCGCGAAATCAACACCATGACCATTGCCTTCGGGCATGGCCTGAGCGTCACGCCGCTGCACCTGATTTCCGGCCTTGCCACCGTGGCCAATGGCGGCCTGCGCTTCCAGACCACGCTGTTGCGCGCCGACCCGGCCAATACCCCGGTCGGCGAACGGGTCATCAGTTCCCAGACCTCGGCCGCGATGCGCCGGCTGCTGCGCCTGGTGGTCACCGGCGGCACCGGCCGCAAGGCGGATGTTCCCGGCTATTTCGTCGGCGGCAAGACCGGCACCGCTGAAAAGGTCGTGGGCGGCAGCTATGCCCACAAGGCCCTGCTGTCGTCCTTCATCTCCGCCTTTCCCATGACCGAGCCGCGCTATGCCGTACTCGTCATGGTCGACGAGCCCAAGGGGCAGAAGGATACCTACGGTTACGCCACGGGCGGCTGGACGGCGGCGCCGGCCACGGCCCGTATCATCGAACGGATCGCGCCCATGCTGGGGGTATTGCCCTCGGACGGGCCCGACCCGGTCGATGTCGGCGCGGTGCTGGCCATCAAGGCCGGCAAAGATTAGCGGCGGGGGGCATCCGATGCATCTCGCGGCACTGCTTCCCGATCTTGCGCTGCCGCCCGAAGCGGCGGCATTGCCTGTTACCGATCTCGCCGTCGACAGCCGTCTGGTGCACCCCGGAGCGGTGTTTTTTGCCCTTGCCGGAAGCTGCCAGGACGGCCGGCGCTTTGCGGCCGACGCGGTCGTCGCGGGGGCTGTCGCGGTGGTGGCACGAGGCGACCTGGGCGGCTTGCCGGTGCCGGTGATCGACGTTGCCGAGCCGCGTCTGGTCCTGGCCCGGGCCGCCGCCCGCTTCTGGCCCACCCAGCCGGCCACCGTGGTGGCGGTGACCGGCACAAATGGCAAGACGTCGGTGGCCAATTTCACCCGCCAGCTGTGGGCCGCGCTCGGTCACCGGGCGGCTGCCCTGGGAACCGTCGGCGTGGTCACCGATCAGGGCACGGAACCGCTGGGTCACACCACCCCGGAGCCCACCGAGATTCATCGCCTGCTGCAGCGGCTGGCCGCCGCCGGCATCGGCCATGCGGCACTCGAGGCATCGAGCCACGGCCTGGCCCAGTTTCGCCTGGATGGGGTCCGGCTGGCGGCCGCTGCCTTCACCAACCTGACCCGGGATCACCTCGATTACCATGGCGATGCTGCCGCGTACCGGCGGGCCAAGGAGCGCCTGTTCGCCGAAATATTGCCCGAGGGGGCGCCCGCCGTGATCAATGTCGCCGGGGACGGCGGCGAGGGGATGGCCGCGGTCGCGCGTCAGCGTGGCCTGCGCCTGATCACGGTGGGTGGCCGGGGCGCCGACCTGGCCCTTGTCGGGCGGCGCCCGTCGGGCGCCACCCAGGCGTTGCGCCTGGAAATCTTCGGCGAGAGGGATGAGGTGGTGCTGCCCCTGGCGGGGGACTTCCAGGCGGCCAACGCCCTGGTTGCCCTGGGCCTGGTCCTGGCGACCGGGGCCGCCCCGGGGGCCGCGGTCGCCGCCATGGCGGATCTGCGCGGTGTCCCCGGACGGATGGAACTGGTCGGCCATCATCCCAGCGGCGCCCCGGTCTATGTCGACTACGCCCATACCCCCGACGCCCTGGCCCGCGTGCTGGCCGCCCTGCGGCCCCATGCCGAAGGGCGGCTGGTGGTGGTCTTCGGCGCCGGCGGCGACCGCGATCCGGGCAAACGCACCGCCATGGGCCAGGCGGCCGGTGCCCGTGCCGACCGGATCATCGTGACCGACGACAATCCCCGGTCGGAAGAACCGGCGGCGATCCGCAAGGCGGTTCTGGCAGGCTGTCGGGGGGCTCTTGAAATCGGCGACCGGGCGGCCGCCATCGCCGCCGCCCTGAGCGAGCTTGCCGCCGGCGACCTGGTGGTCGTGGCGGGCAAGGGACACGAGCAGGGCCAGATCGTCAAAGGCGTGGTGCGGCCGTTCGACGACCGGGCGGTCGTCCGCAGCGTCCTGGCGGCCCTGACCGGAGACCGGCGATGATCGATCTGTGGCAGTCCGGCGAGATCGCCGCCGCGACCCGCGGCACGGCAAGCCGCGAGTTCCGTGCGGCCGGTGTCGTGTTCGACAGCCGCAAGGTCGGGCCCGGCGACCTGTTCGTGGCCCTGGCCGGCAGCCAGGCCGATGGCCATCGCTTCGTTGCCGCGGCACTCCAGGCCGGTGCCGCGGGCGCCTTGGTCTCCCGTCGCCCGGAGGACGTTGCGGCCGATGCCCCGCTGGTCGTGGTCGAGGACACCGTGGCCGGGCTCCAGGCCTTGGGCGCCTATGCCCGGGCCCGGGCCGACGCCGTGGTGGTCGGGGTGACCGGCAGCGTCGGCAAGACCGGCACCAAGGAAGCGCTGCGCCAGGCGCTTGGCCCCAGCGGCCTGACCCACGCCTCGGCCGGCAGCTTCAACAATCATGTCGGGGTGCCGCTCAGCCTGGCGCGGATGCCGGCGGCGAGCCGTTTCGGGGTGTTCGAACTGGGCATGAATCATGCCGGCGAACTGGGGCCCCTGGCCCGCCAGGTCCGCCCCCATATCGCGATCGTGACGACGGTCGAACCGGTACATCTGGAATTCTTCGGCACGGTCGAGGCCATTGCCGATGCCAAGGCGGAAATTTTCCAGGGGGTGCCGGCGGGCGGCCATGCCCTGCTCAATGCCGATAACGGCCAGTTCGACCGGCTGGCCGGGGCGGCCCGCCGCCGCGGCCTCGAGGTCGTGCCATTCGGGGCGGCGGCAGGCGCTGCCGCGCGCCTGACCGACCTGGTGCTGAAATCCGACCAGACGGTGGTGGCGGCCGAGATTCTGGGCCACCCGGTGACCTACAAGATCGGCGCGCCCGGCCGGCACTGGGCGCTGAACTCCCTGGCCGTGCTTGCCGCGGTGGTGCTGGCGGGCGGAGACCTGGCGCTGGGCGCGATGGCGCTGGCCGAGTTGCACGCGCCCAGCGGCCGCGGCCAGCGGCGCAAAATCGTCCTGGCCGAAGGCGGCAGCTTTCTGCTGATCGACGAAAGCTATAATGCCAGCCCCGCCTCGATGCGGGCGGCGCTGGCCAATCTCGGCCTCGCCGAGCCGGCCCAGCGCGGCCGCCGGATCGCCGTGCTGGGCGATATGCGCGAACTGGGTGCGGCGGCCGATGCGCTGCACGCGGACCTTGCGGCCGATGTCGCGGCCGCCGGGGTCGCGGTCGCATTCACCTGCGGGCCGCATATGGCGGCCCTTCACCGGGCCTTGCCGGCGGCGGTCGAAGCCGTCCACGCCCCCGACTCGAAGGCGCTTGCGTCACTCGTAAGAACCGCCATGCGTCAAGGGGATGTTGTGATGGTGAAGGGATCTTTGGGCAGTTATATGGCCGTAATCGTCGATACACTACTAGCTCTTGATTCGGTCGATTCGCCGCGCCTGGCGAATGGTCGGTAGGAACCGGGGATGCTGTTCAACCTTCTCGCGCCATTGGCGGACGAATTCGCCGCCTTCAATCTGTTCCGATATCTGACCTTTCGGACCGGCGGGGCGATCCTGACGGCCCTGGTGGTGAGCTTCGTGCTGGGGCCGCGCCTGATCGTCTGGCTCAAGGCCAAGCAGGGCAAGGGCCAGCCGATCCGCAGCGATGGCCCGCAAAGCCACATCGTGACCAAGCAGGGCACCCCGACCATGGGGGGCTTTCTCATGCTGATCGCCCTGTCGGTCGCCATCTTGCTCTGGGCCGACCTGTCCTCGGGCTATGTCTGGGCGGTGCTGATGGTGACCCTGGGCTTCGGCCTGATCGGCTTCTGGGACGATTACCTGAAGGTCACCAAGACCAACCCCAAGGGCGTCCCCGGGCGGCTCAAGCTGCTGCTCGAGACGGTCATCGCCCTGGCCGCGGTGCTGTGGATCGGCGCCCTGACCGAAGCCCACCATGCCCATGCCCTGACCCTGCCCTTCTTCAAGGACCTGCTGCTCCAGATGGGCTGGTTCTTCGTGCCCTTTGCCGCCCTGGTCATCGTCGGCGCGGGCAATGCGGTGAACCTGACCGATGGCCTGGACGGGCTGGCGACGGTGCCCGTGATGATCGCCGCCGCGGCCTTCGGCCTGATCGCCTATCTGGTGGGCAATGCCGTGTTCGCCAATTACCTGCAGATCCATGCCGTGCCCGGGGCCGGCGAACTGGCCGTATTCTGCGGCGCCTTGTGCGGTGCCTGCCTGGGCTTCCTGTGGTTCAACGCGCCGCCCGCCATGGTGTTCATGGGCGACACCGGCAGCCTGGCCCTGGGCGGGGCGCTGGGGGCCATTTCGGTCGTGACCAAGCACGAGATCGTGCTCGCCATTATCGGCGGCGTGTTCGTGCTGGAAACCGTTTCCGTGGTGGTCCAGGTGGCCTCCTTCAAGCTGACCGGCAAGCGGGTCTTCCGCATGGCGCCGCTGCACCATCATTTCGAACACAAGGGCTGGTCCGAGCCGACCGTGGTGATCCGTTTCTGGATCATTGCCGGGGTGCTGGCGCTGATCGGCCTGTCGACCATGAAGCTGAGGTGACGGGATGATCGTCGCCGACAGCTTCCGGGGCAAGACCGTCGCCGTTTTCGGGCTGGCGCGCAGCGGCCGTTCGGCGGTGCGCGCCCTGCTTGCCGGCGGTGCCACGGTGATCGCCGACGATGACAACGGGGCGGTCCGCGCCGCCGCGGCTGCCGAGGCGATGCCGCTCGGTCCGTTGCGGCAGGCCGACTGGTCTGGGGTGGCGGCGCTGGTGCTGGCGCCGGGCGTGCCCCTGACCCATCCCCAGCCCCATGAGGTGGTCCGCCTGGCCCAGGCCGCCGGGGTCCCGGTCATCGGCGACATGGAATTGTTTGCCCGTTCCAGCCAGCGGCGGCCCGAGACCCGGACCGTCCTGATCACCGGCACCAACGGCAAGTCGACGACCACGGCGCTGATCGGCCATCTGGTCCGGGCGGCCGGCCTGCCCTGTGCCGTCGGCGGCAATCTGGGCACCGCCGTGCTCGACCTCGAGCCGCTGCCGGCCGGCGGGGTCTATGTCTTCGAGGTTTCGTCCTATCAGATCGACCTGACCCGGACCCTGGTTGCCGATGTCGGGGTGCTGCTCAATGTCACCCCGGATCACCTCGACCGCCATGGCGGCATGGCCGGCTATGGCGCGGTCAAGGAAGCCCTGTTCCGCGGCCAGGGGCCCGGGCAGACCGCCCTTGTCGGCATCGACGACGACCCTTCGGCGGCGATTGCCGGACGCCTCGCCGCAGGGCCGCGGACCACCGTGCCGCTGACGGTCGGCCAGCGCCGCCGCGACGGCCTGTCGGTCGAAGCGGGGATCCTGTTCGACCGGGGCGAGGCGGTGTTCGACCTGACCACGCTGGACCGCCTGCCGGGCAGCCATAATTGGCAGAATGTCGCGGCGGCCTATGGCGCGCTGCGGGCGCTCGGCGTGCCCGGGGCAACCATCCTGGCCGCCCTGCCGGGCTTTCCCGGGCTTGCCCACCGCCTGGAACTGGTGGCCGAGCGCCATGGCGTGCGCTTCGTCAATGATTCCAAGGCGACCAATGCCGAGGCCACGTCCAAGGCGCTGGCCGCCTATGAGCGGATCTTCTGGATTGCCGGCGGCAAGCCCAAGGCCGGCGGCATTGCCGGCCTGGAGGCCTATTTCCCGCGCATCGCCCGGGCCTATCTGATTGGCGAGGCAGCCCCGGCCTTCGCCGAGACCCTGCGGGGCAAGGTCGATGCGGTCATGGCCGGCGACCTTGCCACCGCCGTGCGCGAGGCGGCCCGCGACGCCCTGGCGGCGGCCGGCCGGCCGGTCGTGCTGCTGTCGCCCGCCTGTGCCAGCTTCGACCAGTTCCGCGATTTCGAGGAGCGGGGCGAGCGGTTTCGGGCCCTGGTCCAGGAACTGGGGGAGGCGGCCGCATGAGCAGCTTTGCCCGGACCGATAACTCCCTGGTCGGCCGCTGGTGGTGGACGGTCGATCGCTGGACCCTGGGCGCCATTGGCCTGCTGGTGCTTTGCGGGTTGATCCTGGTGCTTGCCGCCAGCCCCTCGGTG
This sequence comes from Alphaproteobacteria bacterium, assembly GCA_021774355.1. Lineage (GTDB taxonomy): Bacteria > Pseudomonadota > Alphaproteobacteria > Zavarziniales > Zavarziniaceae > JAJFJE01. The sequence goes on along the minus strand of JAJFJE010000399.1, from coordinate 17,815 downwards.
GCCGAGCGGATCGGCGTCGAGCCGTTCCATTTCGTACGCCGCCAGATCGCCTTCCTGGTGCCGGCGATCGCCGCCATGTTCGCCTTGTCCCTGATGCCGCCCGAGGCGATCAAGCGGGTCGCCGTGCTGGGCTTCCTGGGCGCTGTGGCGCTGCTGGCGGCAACCCTGGTGGTCGGGCCGGAAATCAACGGGTCGCGGCGCTGGCTCGATTTCGGCGTGCTGTCCCTGCAGCCCTCGGAATTCGTCAAGCCGACCTTCATCGTCGCCTCGGGCTGGCTGCTGGCCGAGCGCCAGCGCGAGCCGAATTTCCCCGGGCGCCTGCTGTCGACGGTCGCCTACGGCATGATCCTGGTGCTGCTGATGCTGCAGCCCGATTTCGGCCAGACCGTGCTGGTCACCCTGATGTGGGGCGCCCAGTTGTTCGTCGCCGGCCTGCCCATGCTGGTGGTCATCGTCCTGGGCGCCATGGGCCTGGTCGGGGTGGTCGGGGCCTATCATCTGTTTCCCCATGTCGCCTCGCGCATCGACCGCTTCCTCAATCCGGGGGTGGGCGACAACTACCAGACCGACAAGGCCATCGATGCGTTCATGTCCGGCGGATTATGGGGTCGCGGACCGGGCGAGGGGACAGTCAAGCGGATCCTCCCCGACGCCCATACCGACTACATCCTGGCCGTCGCCGGCGAGGAACTGGGCACCGTCGCCTGCCTGGTGGTGGTCGGCCTGTTCGCCTTCGTCGTGCTGCGCACCCTGGCCCGCCTGCTCCAGGACAGCGACCTGTTCGTGGTCTATGCCGGGGTCGGCCTGGTGGTCCAGTTCGGCCTGCAGGCGGTGATCAATATCGGCGTCAACCTCCATCTCCTGCCCAGCAAGGGCATGACCTTGCCGCTGATTTCCTATGGCGGCTCGTCGATGCTGGCCATTGCCATCGCCATGGGGATGCTGCTGGCCCTGTCGCGCGGGCGGGCAAGCAACGGCTTCGGAGGCGGGCGGTGAGCGCGGCGATCACCATCGTCCTCGCGGCCGGGGGCACCGGCGGGCATGTCATGCCGGCCCAGGCCCTGGCGGCGGCCCTGGCCCGCCGCGGGGTTATCGTCAAGGTCCTGAGCGACGTGCGCGGCCAGCGCTTCCGCGGCGGATTCGGCGCGGCCGGGTTCGAGGTCCTGCCGGCGGGAACCTTTGCCGGGCGCGGCCCGCTGGGCCGGCTCCGTGCCCTGTTCGACATCGCCCGCGGCACCTTGCGGGCACGCCGCCTGCTGCGCCTGTGGCGCCCGGGGGTGGTGGTCGGGTTCGGCGGCTATCCCAGCCTTGCGCCGATGATCGCCGCCTTGACCCTTGGCCTGCCGACCTGCTTGCACGAACAGAATGCCGTGCTGGGACGGGTCAACCGCCTGATCGCGCCGCGCATGTCGGCGCTGGGCCTGTCGTTTCCCGAGACCCGGTCGCTGGCCAAACGCGACGCCGAACGGGCCGTGGTCACCGGCAATCCGGTGCGCCCGGACATCGTCGCCGTCGCCCTGCGCCCCTATGCCGGACCCAGCGAGGACGGGCCGTTCCGCCTGCTGGTGCTGGGCGGCAGCCTGGGCGCCACGGTGATGAGCGAGGTGGTGCCGCGCGCCCTGGCCATGTTGCCGCGCGCCCTGAAGGACCGGCTGCAGGTCAGCCAGCAGGCCCGTGCCGGCGAGATCGAGGCGGTTCGTGCCCGCTACCTGGCGGAGGGCATCGCCGCAGATGTCGCCGTCTTCTTCGACGATGTGCCGGAGCGGCTGGGCTGGGCCCATCTGGTGATCGCCCGGGCCGGCGCCTCGACGGTGGCGGAACTGGCGGTGGCCGGGCGCCCGGCCATACTGGTGCCCCTGCCGATCGCCGCCGAGGACCACCAGACGGTCAATGCCCTGGCGCTCGACCAGCGGGGCGGCGCCTGGGCGGTGGCGCAACCGGATTTCACCCCGGCCGAACTGGCCAAGCGCCTGCAGAAGCTGGTCACCGTGCCGGCCCGGCTGGTCGCCGCAGCGAATGCCGCGCGCAGCCTCGCCCGGGTCGATGCCGCCGACCGCCTGGCCGACCTGGTCCTGGCCTTGCCCCGGAGGGCCGCCGCATGAGAGCGCTGCCCCTCGATATTGGCCCCATCCACTTTGTCGGCATCGGCGGCATCGGCATGTCGGGCATTGCCGAGGTGATGCATAATCTGGGCTACCGGGTGCAGGGCACCGACGTGGCCGAGAGCGCCAACGTCAAGCGTCTGCGCAGCCTGGGGATCGAGATCCATATCGGCCACCAGGCCGAATTTCTGGGCGACGCCCAGATCGCCGTCATCTCGTCGGCCGTGAAGCCGGGCAATCCCGAGGTCGAGGCGGCCCGCGCCCGTTTTCTGCCGGTGGTGCGGCGGGCCGAGATGCTGGCCGAATTGATGCGCCTGCGCTGGTGCATCGCGGTGGCGGGAACCCATGGCAAGACCACCACGACGTCGATGATCGCGGCCCTGCTCGATGCCGCCGGGCTCGACCCGACGGTGATCAATGGCGGCATCATCAATGCCTATGGCACCAATGCCCGGCTGGGTGCCGGGGAATGGATGGTGGTGGAAGCCGACGAATCCGACGGCACCTTCACCCGCCTGCCGGCGACCATCGGCGTGGTCACCAATATCGACCCGGAACATCTCGATTTCTACGGCAGCTTCGACGCGGTGCGCGAGGCATTCCGCCATTTCGTCGACAATATCCCGTTCTACGGCAGCGCCATCGTCTGCCTGGATCATCCGGAAGTGCAGGCCCTGATCGGCCGCGTCCCCGATCGCCGGATCGTCACCTATGGCATGAGCGCCCAGGCCGAGATCCGCGCCATCAATGTCCGCTTCGCCCAGGGCGGCGCCACCTTCGACGTTCAACTGACCGACCGGGCCAGCGGTACCCGGCGGGTGCTGCGCGAACTGCGCCTGCCCATGCCCGGCGCCCACAACGTCCTGAACGCCCTGACCACGGTGGCGATCGCCCGCGAAATGGGCCTCGACGACGAGGTGTTGCGCCGCGGCCTGGCCACGTTCGGCGGGGTCAAGCGCCGCTTCACCAAGACCGGCGAAGCCGGCGGCATTACCGTGATCGACGATTACGGCCATCACCCGGTGGAAATCGGCGCGGTGCTGAAGGCTGCCCGCACCGCCTATCCGGGGCGGGTGATCGCCGTGGTCCAGCCGCACCGCTACAGCCGCCTGTCGTCGCTGTTCAACGACTTCTGCTCGTGCTTCAACGACGCCGATTCGGTCATCGTGACCGATGTCTATGCGGCCGGCGAACAGCCGATCGAAGGGGTCAGCCGGGATGCCCTGGTCGAGGGGCTGAGGGCCCATGGCCACCGTCATGCGCTGCCCTTGCCCGACCCGGAGGCCCTGGCGGCGACGGTGCTCGAAATCGCCCGGCCGGGCGATCTGGTGGTCTGCCTGGGGGCCGGCAACATCACCACCTGGGCCGCGGCCCTGCCGGGGGAGATGAAGGCCTTGCAGGGTGCCGCCCGGCGCGCGGAGGGCAGCGCATGATGGCCGCCGCCAAGCCCGCCGCATGGTATGACCATCTGGTCCTCAAAGGCCGGGTCAGCCCGGCTGCGCCGCTGGCGCCGGTGACCTGGTTCCGGGTCGGCGGGCCGGCCGAGGTGATGATCCGCGCGGCCGATGCGGCCGACTTGGCGACGGTGCTGCGGGCCTGCCCCGAGGCGGTCGAGCTGACCGTCCTGGGGGTTGGTTCGAACCTCCTGGTGCGGGACGGCGGCGTCGCAGGGCTGGTGCTTCGGTTGGGCCGGGGCTTTGCCGGGATCGCCGTCGAAGGCGACCGGATCCGGGCCGGAGGCGCGGCGCTCGACCTTCAGGTGGCACAGGTCGCCGCCGGGGCGGGCCTGGCCGGCCTGGAGTTTCTGCGCGGCATTCCCGGGACCATCGGCGGGGCCTTCCCGACCAATGGCGGAGCCTATGGCAGCGACCTCGCCCAGGTGCTGGTCGCGGCGACGGTGGTCGACCGGGCGGGCATGGTCCGAACCCTGGGGCCGGCCGATTTCGCCTTCAGCTATCGCCATGGCACCTTGCCCGATGGCTGGATCGTGACCGAGGCCCTGTTGCAGGGCCGGCCCGACGACCCGGCGGCGATTGCCGCGCGCCTGGACGAGATTGCCCGCGCCCGCGCCGACAGCCAGCCGGTGCGCAGCCGGACCGGCGGCTCGACCTTCAAGAACCCACCGGGGGCCAAGGCTTGGGCCCTGATCGATGCCGCCGGCTGTCGCGGCCTGAGCCGGGGGGCCGCCCAGGTCTCGGAACTGCATTGCAATTTCCTGATCAACCGGGGCGGCGCCAGCGCCGCCGACCTGGAAGGCCTGGGCGAAGAGGTCCGGCGCCGGGTCTTTGCCCAGTCCGGGGTGATGCTCGACTGGGAGATCCGGCGCCTGGGCCGGCCGGCCCAGGCGCTGCACGAGGTGGCGCCATGACCGCCCGGGTCTGTGTCCTCAAGGGTGGCCTGTCGGCCGAGCGGGAGGTCAGTCTGGTCTCCGGCGGGGCCTGCGCCGCTGCCCTCCACCGGGTCGGCTACCAGGTCAGCGAACTCGATGTCGATCGCGACCTGCCGGCCCGGCTTGCGGCACAGGCGCCCGACGTGGTGTTCAACGCCCTCCATGGCCGATATGGCGAAGACGGCTGCGTCCAGGGGCTGCTCGAGGTCATGGGGCTGCCCTATACCCATTCCGGGGTCTGTGCCTCGGCCCTGGCCATGGACAAGCCCCAGGCCAAGGTCGTTTTTGCCGCCGCCGGCCTGCCGGTTGCCGAGGGCGTGGTGACGACCGTGGGCGAGGCGGCGAAGGGCCACGTGATGGCGCCGCCCTATGTCGTCAAGCCGACCCATGAGGGCTCGTCCGTCGGCGTGCATATCGTCCGGCCGGGCGACAACCGCTATCCCGACGCCCTGACCCAGGGCTGGCATTTCGGCGCCCGGGTCCTGGTCGAACGCTATGTCCCCGGTCGCGAACTGACCGTTGCGGTGATGGGCGAGCGGGCCCTGGCCGTGACCGAGATCGTGCCCAACACGGAATTCTACGATTACGAGGCGAAATACGCCGCGGGCGGGTCGCGCCATGTGCTGCCGGCGGTGCTGCCGGCGGCGGTGGCCGGGCAGGCCATGGCGCTGGCGGTCGAGGCCCACCGGGTGCTCGGCTGCCGCGGTGTCAGTCGCGCGGACTTCCGCTGGGACGAGGCAAAGGGCCCCGACGGCCTGGTCATCCTCGAAGTCAATACCCAGCCCGGCATGACCCCGACCTCGCTGGTGCCGGAGCAGGCGGCTCATCGCGGCCTGGACTTCGACGCGCTCGTCACCTGGATCGTGGAGGATGCCTCATGCGACCGCTGAATTGGCTGTCCGGGGCCCGGCACACCGGCACTGCCCGGCGGCGTTCGGTGGCCAAGGTCAAGCCCCGCCGCCGGCCCTGGCGCGAGACCCTGGCCCGCAGCTTCGCCCTGTGGGCCAAGCTTCCCGGTGCCGCGCGATTCTGGATCACGGCGACCGCCACTGTCGGGCTGGTCGCCCTGGCGTTCCAGGTGACCGGCGCCGGTGCCCGGCTGAGCGCCGCCGGCGCGGCGGCGCTCGATCGATTCGCCGAGGCCAACGGCCTGACCGTGCAGCAGGTGACGGTGGTCGGCCGGGAAGTGGTCCGGGCCAAGGATGTGCTTGCCGCGCTGCAGGTGACCCGCGGCCAGTCGATTCTGGCGGTCGATGTCGAGGCCGCCCGGGAGCGCCTGGTCGCCCTGTCCTGGGTCCAGGCCGCGGCGGTGGAGCGGCGCCTGCCCGATACCATTCACGTCCGGCTGGTCGAGCGCCGCCCGATGGCCCTGTGGCAGATCGACAAGCGCATCCTGCTGGTCGACCAGAACGGCATCGCCATCGACGGCGACGCCAAGGGCCTGGCCAATTACGCCCGGTTGCCCCAGATCGTCGGACCCGACGCCCCGGCGGCGGCGGCCGAACTGCTCGAGCTCTATGCCCGCACGCCGACCCTGGGCAAGCGGGTCCGCGCCGCCATCCGGGTCGGCAAGCGGCGCTGGAACCTGCGCTTCGACAACGGCGTGACCGTGTCGATGCCGGAAGAGGGCCTGTCCGAGGCCTGGGACCGCCTCGCCGAATTGGAACAGAGCTACCGGATCCTGGCCCGCGATGTGGTGGTGGTCGACCTGCGCCAGCCCGACCGCCTGATCGTCCGCCTGAGCGACGGCGCGGAACAGCAGGTCTCCGTGCCTGCGAAAAACACCTGAGGGGGGACATGGCCGCGATACGCAATTCCCTGATCGCCGCGCTCGACATTGGCTCGACCAAAGTCGCCTGTTTCATTGCGCGCATCGACGGCCTGGGCCAGATCAAGGTGCTCGGCGTCGGGGTCCAGGCCAGCAAGGGCATGCGGGTCGGCGCGGTGGTCGATATCGAAGCCACGGAACGGGCGATCCGCGCGGCGGTCGAGCAGGCCGAGCATCTGGCCGGCGAGACCGTCCGCGAGGTCTATGTCAGCCTGTCCTGCGGCCTGCCGCGCTCCCACATGCTCGACGTCGAGGTCTCGGTCGCCGGCCACGAGGTCTCCGATGCCGATATCCGCCATGTCCTGGGCCAGGGCCACCGGGTTCGCGCCGAAGCGGCCGACCGCGAACTGATTCACGCCATCCCGGTCGGCTATGCCATCGACGGCTCCCGCGGCATCCGTGATCCCCGCGGCATGTACGGCGATGTCCTGGGGGTGGCGATCCACTTCATCACCGCCCAGCTCGGCCCGGTGCGCAACCTCACGGTCTGCGTTTCGCGGGCCCATCTCGGCGTTGCCAGCCTGGTCCTCGCGCCTTATGCCGCGGGCCTTGCCTGCCTGGTCGAGGACGAGATCGACCTGGGCATCACCCTGGTCGACATGGGCGGCGGCACAACCTCGATCGCCGTGTTCTACGACGGCGCCCTGGTCCATTCGGCGGTGCTGCCGATCGGCGGCATGCATGTCACCAACGACATTGCCTGCGGCCTGCTGACCCCGATCGACCACGCCGAGCGCATGAAGGTGGTCTATGGCAGCGCGGTGCCCGGCGGCAATGACGACCGCGAGACCATCAGCGTCCCGCAGATGGGCGAGGCGGAGGCCAGCCGCTTCAACCAGGTTTCGCGCTCGGTGCTGAACGGCATCATCCGGCCGCGCATCGAAGAGACCTTCGAGCTGGTCCGCAACCATCTGCGCGAGGTCGGGGTGGAGCGGATCGGCGGCCGCAAGGTGGTGCTGACCGGCGGCGCGTCGCAGCTTCAGGGGGTCGGCGATCTCGCCGCCACCGTGCTCGACCGGCAGATCCGCATGGGCCGCCCGATCCGGGTCGCTGGCCTGGCCGAGGCGACCGGCGGGCCGGGCTTCTCCACCACAGCAGGACTTCTGGCCTTCGCTGCTCGGGCGCCCATCGAGGCGGCGCTCGGCGCGGCAAATGACGAGCCGGCCGCGGGCCGGCTCAGACGCATCGGCCACTGGCTGAAGCGTAATTTCTGAGGACACCGGCCCGCGGGCCATACGACAAGGGAGACAGATGATGAGCATCTCGCTGAGCGTGCCGGCACAGATCGAGCTGAAGCCGCGGATCACCGTATTCGGCGTTGGTGGTGCCGGCGGCAACGCCGTCAACAACATGATCGAGGCCCATCTCGAAGGGGTCGAGTTCGTGGTGGCAAACACCGACGCCCAGGCGCTGAGCCATAATAAGGCCGCGCACAAGATCCAGTTGGGTACCAGTGTCACCCAGGGCCTGGGCGCCGGGTCCAAGCCCGAGGTCGGGCGGATGGCCGCGGAAGAGACCATGGACCAGATTCTCGACCGCCTGACCGGCAGTCACATGGTCTTCATCACCGCCGGCATGGGCGGCGGCACCGGCACCGGGGCCGCCCCGGTGGTGGCCCGCGCCGCCCGCGAGCAGGGCATGTTGACGGTCGGCGTGGTAACCAAGCCGTTCCAGTTCGAAGGCAGTCACCGCCTGGCGATCGCCGAGCAGGGGATCGAGGAACTGCAGCAATATGTCGACACCCTGATCATCATCCCCAACCAGAACCTGTTCCGCCTGGCCAACGAGAAGACCACCTTCGCCCAGGCCTTCGCCATGGCCGACAACGTCCTGCACTCCGGCGTGCGCGGGGTCACCGACCTGATGGTCATGCCGGGCCTGATCAATCTCGACTTTGCCGACGTCCGCACGGTGATGAGCGAGATGGGCAAGGCCATGATGGGCACCGGCGAGGCCAGCGGCGAGAAGCGCGCCATCGAGGCGGCCGAGGCGGCGATCTCCAACCCGCTGCTCGACGACGTCTCGATGAAGGGTGCCCGCGGGGTGCTGATCAACATCACCGGCGGCATGGACCTGACCCTGTTCGAGGTCGACGAGGCGGCCAACCGGATTCGCTCGGAAGTCGATCCCAACGCCAACATCATCGTCGGCTCGACCTTCAACATGGAGATGGAAGGGCGGATGCGGGTGTCGGTGGTGGCCACAGGCATCGATGCCGAGGCCCAGAGCGGCCAGTTGCGCCTGCCCCAGGCCACCGGCTTCCCGCCCAATGGCGGCAACCGGATCCTCCAGCCCCAGCCCCAGCAGCGCCCACAGGCTGCTGCGGCCGCCGCCGCAGCCCAGGCCGCCCGGCCGCAGCCCCCGGGCAGCGAGCGCCCGGTGCAGCCGGGCCTGGTCGCTTCGGCCAGCTTCACCGTCACCGCGCCGCAGCCCCCGGCCGCCCCGCCGATGCTGCGGGAAGTGCCGGCGGAAACGCCGCGCCCGGCGGCCCAGCAGCCCAGCTTCGAGATGACCGCACAGCCGGCGGCCGAGTCTGGCCGCCATCCGGATGGCTTCATCGCCGTGCCCCCGATGCCGGGCAACCCGCCGTCCCGGGTGACCCTGGGCGGCGCCACCCAGGTCCGCGAGGCCGAGCCGGCGCCGCGCAAGCGCAGCCTCGGCCAGTCGCTGCTGGGGATCATGACCGGCAATAATTGGGGCGGGCGTGACGCCCCCCCCGCAGCGGCGCAGCAACCGGTCGTGCCGCCCCGGGACCACGGGCGCCCGGCCCATGGCTATGGCGGCCAGGTCAACCCGCCCCAGGCCTATATGCAGGCCCCCAGCCAGTTCGCCCAGCCGCTGGCGGCACCGCAGGCCGCCCACGTCGCGCCGCCGCGTCCGGCCCCCGCCGCCGATTATCACACCGCCCAGGCCCCGGCCGCAGCCCAGACCCTGCGGCTCGATCCGGCGGAGCGGCCGTCGCCGCCGCGCAGCCTGGACGACCAGCTGGAGATCCCCGCGTTCCTTCGCCGCCAAGCCAATTGAGGCCTGTTGATGTTGCAGATTTATGTAATGGAAACAGTATGTTCGCCTTGTAATCTTCGGTAACAAAGCGTGCATTGCAGCATCCGGCGCCAGACCTTAAATCTGGCGCCGGTGGGGCCTTGGCGGGACCGTCGGCGGCGACGAACCGACCAGCAGGTCCGAGGAGCGGTGATGGGCGTTATGGTCCTTGAAGCGCAGAAGACGGTGGCGCGGCCGGTGCAGATCGACGGGGTCGGCCTGCATTCGGGTGTGCCGGTGCGGTTGACCCTGCGGCCAGCCCCCTGCGATCACGGGATCGTGTTCCAGCGGGTCGACATCGTCGACCGGCCAGCCACCATCCCCGCCATCTTCGCCTGCGTCACCCCGTCGCAGCTATGCACCAGCCTGGTCAATGAGGCCGGCGTCGCGGTCCGCACGGTCGAGCATCTGATGGCCGCCCTTGCCGGGCTCCATGTGGATAATCTGGTGATCGAACTGGATGGTCCGGAGGTGCCGATTCTCGACGGCTCGGCCCGTCCCTTCGTCGATGCCATCCTGCAGGCCGGCCTGGTCGGCCAGCGCCCGCCCCGGCGGGCGATCAAGATTCTGCGCGAAGTCCGGGTGACCGATGGCGACCGCTGGGCGGCGCTGGTCCCGGATGACGGCTTTGCGATCGAATTCGAAATCGACTTCCCATCGGCCGCGGTGACCCACAGGCGGGGCCGCTATGCGGTGACCCCGGCCAGCTTCGGGGCCTTGCTCTCGGGCGCCCGCACCTTCGGGTTCCGCCAGGAGGTGGAGGGCCTGCGCCGCCGCGGGCTGGCGCTGGGCGGTTCGCTGGAAAATGCCGTGGTGGTCGATGGCGATGCCGTGATGAATCCCGAAGGCCTGCGCTTCGCCGATGAATTCGTGCGCCACAAGGCCTTGGATGCTCTGGGCGACCTCTATCTTGCGGGCGCCCCTCTGATCGGCCGCTTCCGCGGCTTCAAGTCGGGTCATGCCCTCAATTTCCGGCTGCTCGACGCGCTCTTCGGGGCCCCCGCGGCGTGGAGCTATGTCGCCGCGGTCGAGGATCGGGACGAAGCGGCCGTCGCCTCCGGGGCGGCCTGAGTGCCCGATCCCGATCGGGTGACAGGAGTGGTTGGCGTTGCTCCACCCTTGGTGTAGCTTCGCGCTCCTGACGCTGTTCCCTCGTCGCCGGAGGCCCGTGACGCCCGTGACGCCCGCCCGTTCGCTGCCCTTTCTCTATGCCCTTCTCGTTTCGGCCGCCTGCCTGTTCTCGGCCTGCTCGTCCGGCGAGCCGGAACCCTATGTCGAAAAGCCGGTCGAGCCGCTGTACAACGAAGCGGTGGCAGCCATGGCCGACCAGCGCTATGACACCGCGGCCAAGCAGTTCCTGGAAGTCGAGCGGCAGCACCCCTATTCGATCTGGGCGACCAAGGCCCAGCTGATGGCGGCCTATGCCTATTATCAGGGCGACAGCTATTCCGACGCCGTCGATGCCGCGCAGCGCTTCATCGAATTGCATCCCGGCAACAAGGACGTGCCCTACGCCTATTATCTGATCGCGCTGTGCTACTACGAACAGATTGCCGATGTGCGGCGGGACCAGGGCAGTTCGGAGAAGGCCCTGTCCGCCCTGACCGAGGTGATCCGGCGGTTTCCGCAATCGGATTACGCCAAGGATGCCCGTCTGAAGCTCGACCTGGTGCGTGACCACCTGGCGGGCAAAGAGATGGATGTCGGCCGCTACTATCAGCGCAAAGAGCAATTCCTGGCGGCGATCAACCGCTACCGTGTGGTGATCGAGAAATACCAGACCACCAGCCATGTCCCCGAGGCCCTGCACCGCCTGGTCGAATCCTATCTGTCCCTTGGTATTGCCCATGAGGCCCAGGTCGCCGGCGCCGTGCTCGGCTACAATTATCCGGGCAGCAGCTGGTACCAGGACAGTTTCGCCTTGCTGACCAGGAACAACCTTCGTCCGATCGTCGACAAGGGGTCGTGGATCAGCCAGGCCTTCGACTCGGTCTTCTGACCGGGCCGTGACCCGCGACGGAGATGCTGCTCCGCCTGACAATTCGCGACATCGTGCTGATCGAGCGCCTGGAGCTCGAATTTGCGGCCGGATTGACCGTGCTGACCGGCGAGACCGGGGCGGGCAAGTCGATCCTGCTGGATGCCCTCGGCCTGGTGCTCGGGGCGCGGGCCGACAGCAGCCTGGTCCGGCAGGGCGCGGCGCAGGCCGTGGTCAGCGCCGAGTTCGCCGTGGCGGCGAATCATCCCGCAAACGACATCCTGACCGATCTCGGCTGGCCGGCGGAAACCCGCCGGGTGCTGCGCCGGGTGGTCGGTTCGGACGGGCGCAGCCGCGCCTTCGTCGACGACCAGCCGGCCAGCGTGGGGCTGCTCGGGCAAGTGGGCGCGGCCCTGGTCGAAACCCACGGCCAGCATGATGATCGCGGCCTGCTGAACACCGCCGGCCACCGTGCCTTGCTCGATGCCTTCGGCCGCCATGACGCCCTGGCCGAGGCGGTGTCCCACAGCCATGACGCGGTGGCGGCGGCGGCGGCGGCCTATGCCGCGGCCGAGGCCGAGGCCGCCGAGGCGCGGAAAGACGAGGACTATCTGCGCCACGTGACCGCGGAACTGGCGGCGCTCAGCCCTGAACCGGGAGAAGAGGCGCGCCTCGCGGCGGAGCGCCACGCCCTGGTCGAGGGCGAGCGGGCGGAAGGCGAGTTGGGCGAGATCGCCACCCTGCTGGGCGAGCAGGGCGGCGTCGAAACCCGCCTGAGGACCGCCCAGAGGCGCTTGGAGCGCCTGGCCGGGCGTCTTCAGGGGGTGCTCGACCCGGCGCTCCTGGCGCTGGAGCGGGCGGCCCTCGAAGCCGAGGAGGCGGTCGCCGCGGTTGCTGCCGCCCAGGCCCGGATTGCCCGGAACCCGGCCCGCGTCGATAGCGTCGAGGAACGGCTCTTCGCCCTTCGGGCCGCGGCCCGCAAGCATCAGGTCTCGGCCGACGACCTGCCGGGGGTGGCCGTCGCCTTGAGCACCCGGCTGGCGGCCATCGACGGCGGCAGCGACCGGCTGGCCCGTCTCGCCGCGGATCTGGCCCGGGCCGAAGGGCGCCGCGCCGGCGCCGTCGCCCGGCTGACGGCGGCGCGGCAGCAGGCCGCCGCCCGGCTCGACGCGGGGGTCAATGCCGAGCTGGAAGCCTTGAAACTCGGCCGCGCCCGTTTCCGCACCCTGATCGAGCCCCTGGCCGAGGCGCATTGGGGCCCCGATGGCGGTGAACGGGTCAGCTTCGAGGTTTCGACCAATCCCGGCGCGCCTTTCGGGCCGCTGCTCAAGATCGCCTCGGGCGGCGAACTCGCCCGCTTCATTCTGGCCCTGAAAGTGGTCCTGGCCGGGACCGGTTCGGCGCCGACCCTGGTGTTCGACGAGGTCGACCGGGGCATTGGCGGTGCCGTGGCCGACGCCGTCGGCGACCGCCTGGCACGCCTGTCGGCCCGGGCGCAGATCCTGGTGGTCACCCACAGTCCCCAGGTTGCCGCCCGTGGCCGCCATCATCTGGGCATCTCGAAGCACGAAATCGACAATGTCACCCGGACCGAGGTCGTGGTGCTGCCCGAGGCGGTCCGCCGGGAGGAGATCGCCCGTATGCTGGCCGGCGCCGAGATCACCCAGGCGGCCCGCGCCGCCGCCGACGCCCTGCTCAAGGCCGCCCGATGACAAAAGCCGTCGCCGATCCGATCGCCGCCGCCGAACATGCCCGCCTGATCGCCGCGATTCGCGCCCATGACCGGCGCTACTACGAGGATGACGCGCCGAGCGTTTCGGATGCCGAATATGACGCCCTGGTGGCCCGCGCCGAGGCCCTGGAAAAGCTGTTCCCGGCCCTGCGCGACGGCAGCCCGACCCAGGCTGTGGGCGGCGCCCCGGCCGGCCGCTTCGCCAAGGTCCGGCACAGCCGCCCTTTGCTCAGTCTGGAGAAGGCCTTCACGCCGGAGGATGTGCGGGGCTTCGTCGCCGAGGTGAAGCGCTTCCTGCGCCTTGCCGAGGACGAGCCGGTGGCGTTCTATGTCGAGCCCAAGATCGACGGCCTGTCCCTGGCCCTGCGGTACCAGGAAGGGCGCCTCGTCCTGGGCGCCACCCGGGGCGACGGGACGGTCGGCGAGACCGTAACCGCCAATGTTGCCACCATTGCCGACATTCCCCAGCACCTGGGCGGCGACGTGCCGGCGGTGCTGGAGGTGCGCGGCGAGGTCTATATGACCAAGGCCGACTTCCTGGCGCTTAACCGGCGCCAGGCCGAGGCCGGCATTGCGCCCTTCGCCAATCCGCGCAATGCCGCCGCCGGCTCCTTGCGGCAGCTCGACCCGGCGGTGACGGCGGCCCGGCCCCTGCGCTTTTTCGTCCATGGCTGGGGCGAGGTCTCGACCGCCCTGCCGCCGACCCAGGGCGAGACCATGGCCTGGCTGGGCGGGCTCGGCCTGCCGCTCAATCCGCTGAGCCGGTGCGCCGCCGATGTCGATGCGGTCCTGGCCCTGTTCGCGGCACTGGAGACCGGGCGCGCGGACCTCGCCTATGACATTGACGGCGTGGTCTACAAGATCGACCGGCTCGACTGGCAGGAGCGGCTTGGCCTGCGCCACAAGGCGCCGCGCTGGGCGATCGCGCACAAATTCGCGGCCGAGCGGGCGATCACCCGACTCGAGGCGATCGATATCCAGGTCGGGCGGACCGGGGCGCTTACCCCTGTCGCCCGGCTGGAGCCGGTCGGGGTCGGCGGCGTGGTGGTGGCCAATGCCACCCTGCATAATGAGGACGAAATCGCCCGCAAGGACCTGCGGATCGGCGACCTGGTGGTGATCCAGCGGGCGGGCGACGTCATCCCCCAGATCGTCGCGGTCCTGGCCGACCGGCGCCAGGGCGATCCGCCCCGCTATGTTTTTCCCGACCATTGCCCGGTGTGCGGCGCCGCCGCCCTGCGCGAGGAGGGCGAGGTGGTGCGGCGCTGCACCGGCGGCCTGACCTGCGACGCCCAGCTGGTCGAGCGGCTGCGCCATTTCGTCAGCCGCGCCGCCTTCGATATCGAGGGCCTGGGCGAGAAGCAGGTGCGCGCCCTGTGGGACTGGGGCCTGGTCCACGGCCCGGCCGACATCTTCACCCTGGCCGCGCGGGACAAGACCGCCGCCGAGCCCCTGCGCCAACGCGACGGTTGGGGCGATCTGTCGGCGGCCAACCTGTTCCAGGCGATCGAGGCCCGCCGGCGGGTTCCGCTGGCCCGCTTCCTGTTCGCCCTGGGCATCCGCCATGTCGGTGAACGCAATGCCCAGCTTGTGGCGCGCCATTTCGGGTCGTTCGCTGCCTTGAGCGAGGCCCTGCTGGCCACGCCCGAGACGCGTGCGGCGGCCCTGGCGGAGTTGCAGACGGTGGATGGCATCGGCCCGATCGTGGTCGAGGCCCTGGAGCAGTTTTTCGCCGAACCCCATAATCGCCGGACGGTCGCGGATCTGGCCGAACTGCTGACCATCGAGGATCCCGAGGCGCGGGCCACGGAAAGCCCGGTCGCCGGCAAGACCGTGGTCTTCACCGGCTCGCTCGAACGCTTCACCCGCGACGAGGCCAAGGCCCGGGCCGAGGCCCTGGGGGCCAAGGTCTCGGGCTCGGTCTCCAAGAAGACCGACCTGGTGGTGGCAGGACCGGGCGCCGGGTCCAAGCTCGCCCAGGCTGCCGCCCTGGGGGTCACGGTGCTGTCCGAGGACGACTGGCTGGCCCTGGTCGGCGGCTGACTGCCGGGACTATAGCAGTTACAGCGGCGCCGTGGCCTGGTCCAGCCAAGCCCGGGCCGCCGGGTCGAGCCGGGCGGCGAGGGTCGCCCGGACCCGGGCATGGTAGGCATTGACCAGGCGACGCTCGGTGTCGTCGAGCAAGGCGGGCTCGATCAGCCGCCGGTCATAGGGCGCAAGCGTCAGGGTCTCGAAGCCCAGCATCGGCCGCTCGCCGCCGGCGATGTCGCGGGGTGTCACGACCGCCACCAGGTTCTCGATGCGGATGCCATAGCCGCCGGTCCGGTAGAAGCCGGGTTCATTGGACAGGATCATGCCCGGTTGCAGGGCGACCGTGCTGGGCAGCTTGGAGATTCGCTGCGGCCCTTCGTGGACGCACAGGAAGCTGCCGACCCCGTGCCCCGTGCCATGATCGTAGTCGAGCCCCGCCTGCCACAGGGGCAGCCGGGCCAGGGCGTCGAGCTGGGAGCCCGTGGTGCCGGCGGGGAACCGCGCGGCGCCCAGCGCCAGGTGGCCCTTGAGCACCCGGGTGTAGCGGTCCCGATGTTCCGGGCTGGGCGGCCCGACGGCGACGGTTCGCGTTACGTCCGTGGTGCCGTCCTGGTACTGGCCGCCGGAATCGACCAGCAGCAGGCTGCCCGCTTCCAGGCGCCGCGCCGTGGCAGCCGAGGCGCGATAATGGACGATGGCCCCATTGGGGCCGAAGCCGGCGATGGTATCGAAGCTGGCGCCGCGGTAGCGCGGGTCCAGGCTGCGGAATTCAGCCAGCCGGGCGACCACGGCCAGTTCGTCGAGCGCGGTGTCGGCGGCGACCGCGCCGTCCAGCCAGGCGAGGAAGCGCACCAGGGCGGCGCCGTCCCGTTCATGGGCCGCCCGGGTGCCGGCCAGTTCGACCGGGTTTTTGAGCGCCCGGGGCAGGGCACAGGGATCGCTGCCCAGGGCGACGCTGCCGCCGGCGCTTTCGATCCGGGTGGCCAGCGCATCGGATGCGGTGGCCTGGTCGAGGCGCAGGCGGGCCTTGGCTTCGCCCAGGGCGGCGAGCGCCGGGCCGAGGCCGGCGATCGCCTCGATGGCGACCGACTCGCCGAGATGGGCGCGAACCTCGGGGGTGACCTTGGCCGGCTTGACGAACAGCCGGACCCGGCCGGGGGCGGCGGCCTCCAGCAGCGCATAGCCGAGGCCAAGCGGATTGTTGGGCAGGTCGCCGCCGCGCAGATTGAGCAGCCAGCCCAGGGCGTCGGGGGCGCTGATGATGGCGCCGTCCAGTGCCTCGGCCCGCAGGCCCTCGGCCAGGCGGGCGATCTTGGCCCGGTGATCTTCACCGGCCAAGGCCACAGGCTGGACCTGCAGCGGCGACAGCGGATCGGGCGGCCGGGTCTTCCACACCATGTCGACGGCATTGCTGGTTACCGGAACCAGGGTCGCCCCGGCCTTTGCCGCGCCCGCCTGCAGGCCGGCTAATCCGGCCCGGGTATGCAGCCAGGGATCATAGCCGATGCGCTGGCCCGATTTGGCCGTCTCGGCCAGCCAGGCGCCGGCCGGCTGCTCGGCCAGGTGCAGCGGGGTGAACAGGGTGGTGTCGACCTGGTCGCGGACCTGCAGGGTATAGCGGCCGTCGACGAAGATCGCAGCGGTCTCGGCCAGCACCACGGCGAGCCCGGCCGAACCGGTGAAGCCGGTCAGCCAGGCCAGGCGCTGGGCCGCTGGCGGGATATATTCGCCCTGGTGCTCGTCGGCCATGGGCACCAGGAAGCCGTCCAGTTCGCGCCGGACCAGCTCGGCCCGCAGGGCGGCCAGGCGGGGTGCCGCAGTGTCCGGGGTTGCCTCGAGGCCTTCCAGCAGAAGGCGCCGGACCTCCTCGATCGCGGGCTGGGCAGTCGCCGCGATCGCGGCGGGCAGGCCGGGCAGCAGCGCGGTCAACACGGCCGTTTGATCGAATGCCGCCGGGGCCGCCGCAAGGCCGAGCAGGCGCCCCCTGGCGATGCCGATATCAAGGCCCGGTACTGCGCCGGCTACCCGGTCGAGGGCGGTGAAATCGAAGGATGGGGTAAGGGGCATGGGGCTTTCCATCAACCGGCCGATAGCTATGCACTCAGCGGGACGTTAATAATGTACCTATGCGTTTCTTGCATTTCACGAGCGCGCCGGCACGGCTGCCTGAACGGGGTCCTGCCATCCTATATAGGCAGCGACGGACAACGCCAATAGGAGCCACTCATGGCCATCCACCATTCGGCGTCCCGCTCGCATGTTGGGCTCGTCAGCGACGCTCGCCATCGGGACGCCACCGTTCTCGACCCCTGGGTCGGCGGACGTATTGCCCCAGTCGCCGGCGCCACCCGCTTGGTGGTCGACCTGATCACCAGCCTGAACGACCGGTTTCGGGCTTTTGTCGAGGCGGTCGACCAGGATATCGACCGGCGCCGCCTGCTTGCCGATCTCGCCCAGCGCGATGACCGCATGCTCGCCGACATGGGGCTCGACCGCACCATGATCGGTGCGGTTGCCGCCGGCCGCCTCAAGCGTCCGGCCAACCCTGCCAACGGTAACGCCGTGCCGCCGCTCGCGGCCTGAGCGGGCCGGCCTGGAATTCTGCGGGCACGTCCGACGACGTGCCCTGACGGGCGGCTCCCGAAAGGGGTGCCGCCCGTTTGTTTTCAGCGTTGCAGGGCCAGGGCCGCCCAGTCCTGGCGCCGGTAGCGCT
>JAJFJE010000398.1 GCA_021774355.1 Alphaproteobacteria bacterium | reverse complement strand
ATCGGCATTTTCGTCATGATCGGCCTGCCCCTGGCCGTCGCGGTGATGTTCCGGGTGGTCCCGGAGACGCCGCCGGACCGGCTGAACGGTCACCATGGCTGGCGCGAAGGCCTTCGCACCATCCGCCGGAACGGTCCCTTTCTGCGCCTGATCTCGGCCTTCATGCTCAATTCCCTGGCGCAGAATCTGTCGGCCACCCTGTTCTATTTCTTTGTCGACTTCGTGTTGCAGGGCCGCGCGGTCGCGCCCTACCTCCTGCTGGCCTATTTCCTGGCCGGCATTGCCGCCGTGCCGCTGTGGATCAAGCTGGCCGAACGCTTCGGCAAGCACCGGACCTGGGCCGCCTCGATGATCTTCTCGTCGCTGGTGTTCCTGGTCGCGCCGTTTCTCGGGCCCAGCGACATCTGGCTGTTCTGGATCGTCGTGCTGCTGACCGGCCCGTCGCTTGGCTGCGACCAGATTCTCGCCTCCTCGATGCAGGCGGACGTGGTCGATATCGACACGCTGCGCACCGGCCAGCAGCGCGCCGGGCTCTATTTCGCCCTGTGGAACATGGTCACCAAGCTGGCGGGCGGCCTCGCCGCCGGGATTGCCTTGCCGATCCTGGGCTTGGCCGGGTTCACCACGGCGGGGCTCAATCCGCCCCTGGCGATCATCGCCCTGGTCCTGCTTTACGGCGTGGTGCCGCCGATCCTGCGGCTGGCCTCGGTCGCCATCATCTGGCGCTATCCCATCACCAAGCCGCGGCACGAACGCATCCGGATGATGATCGAGCGGAAGAAGGCGCGCCTCGCCGCGGGCGGACCTCGGCCCTGACGCCGACGCGCCATGAACGGCGGCCAACCGGGATCCGGTTCGCGGTCTTAGGATGCGTTATTTCGACACGGTGGAGCATTGGTGGAATGATCCTCATTCCGCCAGTGCTCTAGCCTCCCGGCCCGTGGCCGCCGGCAAGGCGCCGCCGGATCCGCGCGATGACCCAGCCGAGAACCGGCAGACGGCCATAGAATTGCCGGCCCGCGTCCCAGTAGTCGGCATGGCCGACGACCTGCCCGCTGCGCCCATCGAAGGTCACCACGCTCACCCCCTCGAAGGTCCAGGGCGTCCGGGCACCCAGGCGCCGGGGCCGCAACGCCATGGTCCAGAGCAGCGTTGCGAGCGGCCCCTGGCGCAGCCGTCCGGTAACCACGAAGCGGATCTGGTCGGCGGCCTCGAAGGTCGTCGCGAAGCAGCGCTTCAGGGCCGCGCGGCCGGTCACGTCGCTGAACGGGTCGGTAAAGCGCACGGCCGGGTCGACCACGGGGTCGAGGGCGTCCAGGCCGGCGACATCGCCCAGACCCTCGAGCACCTCGACATAGCGGGCGAGCGCCTGGTCGAGATCGGCGCCGGTCGCCGCCGCGCCCTCGGTCACGCCCCGGTCGCCTTGGCCACCAGCCAGAAATAGGGCTTCCAGGGCAACAGGTTGACCGCCTTCAAGGCCCAGGTAAAGCGGCGCGGAAAGGTGATCTCGAAGGCGCGGCCGACGGTCAGGCCGCGGATGATCCGCTGGGCGGCCCGGTCCGGCGCCATCACGAAGGGCATGGCAAAGGGATTGCGGGCGGTCAGCGGCGTCCGCACGAAGCCCGGGCAGATCAGGCGCAGGTCCGGGCCCCGTCCGGCAACGTCGAAGCGCAAGGCCGCCAGCATATTGATCAGGGCCGCCTTGGTCGCGCCATAGGCCGCGGCGGTCGGCAGGCCGCCATAGCCGGCGACCGAGGCGACCACGGCGATCTGACCGCGCCCGCGCTCCAGAAAGCGCGGCAGAACGGCGGCCAGGCCATGCACCGCGCCCATGACATTGACCTCCATCAGGCGGCGGACGACGGCGCTGTCGAAGGTATCGGCCGATATCGGCTGGTGGCTTCCGGCATTGAGAATCACCCGGTCGAGCGGACCATGGCAGCGTTCGATCGCGGCGACCGTCGCCGCCACGGCCATGGCGTCGGTCACGTCCAGCGGAAACGGGATCAACTGGTCCGGAGCCTGGGCGGCCAGGGCCGCCAGAGCGGCCGCGGAACGGGCACTGACGGCAACCACGGCGCCCCGTCGCACGAAGGCCAAAGCGGTCGCCGCCCCGATCCCCGAACTGGCGCCGGTGATCCAGACGATCTCGTGACCGCTCATGGCCCGCCTGCCTGGCTGGCCGGGACGACCCTGCGATAGTCGATCAGGGACCCGTCCGACGCCGTGAAGGTCAATTTCGACCAGACGCCGTCCAGGTCGTACCACAGCTCGAGATCGAGCCCGCCCCGCATGGCATAATGGCGCGCCCGAACCGCGCGGCCGAGCGCGGTGATCGTTTCCACGCCCCGGTCGGTGACGGTCACCGCCATGACCCGCCCGTCCTGGCTCGAGACCAGGCGGCTGCGCCGAACCGTGCCTTCCCGCCAATAGGTGGTGGGCAGAAGATCGGCGGCGACCGGCCCGTCATATTTGCTGCCGTCGACCTGCAGGTGATCGCCGACCAGCACCAGATTGACGTGCTCGGCGGTGCCGTCATCGTCGGTCCGGGCCGCCATTCGGATCAGCCGGCCGGCCTGCCACACTTCTTCGTTGCGGTGGGCGTAGCGGAACACCGGAATGAAGGCGACCGAGACCGCGAGGTCGATGGTGATATCGACGGTCAGGCGGCCGTGCCCCTCGCGGAACAGGATGCGGTGGCTGCCGATCCGTTCGCCGTCGCGCCAGACATCGAAAGCCAGGGCGCGATCGCGGGGAATCGAGTCGCCGGGCGATGGCGCCGCGCCCGGCACCCGCGGCAGCGCCAGCAGGCCGAGCAGCAGCACGCCGCACCACCGCCCGGTGACCGAAGCGCGCCTCGCCATCCCGGTCACCGCCCGGTAAAGAGGTTCAGCACCTGCCCCAGCAGGCCGGTAAAGCGCGGCGGCGCCTCGGATACCGCAAAACAGATGCAGGGCCCGTCGGAATCGGCCACCGGGCGATGATTGACCTGAAAATCGGCCACGGCGACGTCGCCCCGGCCATAATGGTCCGCGCCATCGCAGAAGCCGCCGGCCAGGACAAGGTTGAATTCGTCGCCGCGATGGGTGTGACGGGGAATTGCCCGGCCGGCGCCGATCATCAGCAATTCGGCCGTGCCGCCCGACAGGGCAGGCAAGGCGATCCGCTTGATGCCGGGAAACAGCCCCCGCCAGGGCAGTTCGTCGCCAGCGGCGCCGAGATAGTCGCGCAGCGGCCGGGGCAGCATCGGCGCCCGCCCCGCCGCCCGCGAACGGCGCGGCACAGCCTGCTCCTGCGCCGCCCTGTCGAGCTGCGCAAGGGCGCCGCCGAGGCTGCGGCCATGGGTTGCCGAAGGCGTCATGCCGTCGATCAACGCGCCGCCGAGCGCCTCCAGCCGGCCGACCGCCGCCCGGCAGCCCGGACACAGGGCAAGGTGGGTCGCCACCAAAAGCCCCAGCGCCTCGCTGGAATTTCCCGCCGCGTAGTCGACAAGATATTCGGCGCTCGGGTGAAACACCGCCATTGCGTTAACTCTCTGTCAGAAGCTCCTGAACATCCCGCCGTGCGAGGCGGTCGACCGAGATACGCAAGGACGCCGCCCCTGGATCACGATCCAGCCGGGCCTGCTGGTCGGGCAGGCGCATCAGGCTGCAGCCGCTGATCTTCAGGGTACCGTCGGGCTGCTTTTCGATGGTGTAGATGGCGGCCCAGGAGACCCCCTCATCGTCGACCAGAATGACTTCCTGAGCGAGATCGTTGGCCCCCAGGGCCTGCAGCGTGCCGAAACGGACGCTGCGCGGCCGATAGACCGGCCGATAGCGCTTCACCACCATGTCGAAAAAGCTCTGGGGACTGGCAAAGCGGGCCTGGGCCATGGGCGAGGCGAAGCCATAGGCGCTTTCGGCATCGTCTGCCCGAAAGGCCTCGATCTGGCCACTGATCAGGGCCTGAACCGCAGCCGGATCAGGGCTGTCCCCGGCCCTTGCCGGTGACGCGAGCTGAACCAGCAGGGCCACCAAGCCGGCTGCGATGACGTGATAAAGGCCGTTTGCGCGCATGGACCCACCTCCGTGAGGAGGAGGTGGGGCGGCAAGGCGCCAGGGAAAGGCCCGAAGCGGGTCACGGTCGCAATTTTCTCGGCCCGATCACCATAATCCGGCATTTGCCGCCGCGTCCGGGCCACGCCTTGGCCCCCCGAGCGGCACCGAACGGGCCACCTCGGACGCCCCGGGTCAGCGGTGATGGGCGGTGACTGCCCCGATCGCCGCACCGGCACCGCCGCCCACCAGGGCGCCGCCCAGGACACTGACGCCGCCGGTCATGGCGCCCAGCGCGGCACCGCCGGCGGCACCGATGACGCCGCCGCTGAGGGCCCCCTGCTCGGTCCGATTCAGGCCGGTACAGGAGGCGAGCGCGAGGGAACCGGCCAGGACCACGAACGTCAAAACCATCGGCTTCTTCATGACAACCTCCTGATCTGCTGGGCTCTGCGCCTGCGAAACTGTCTATTATGGAAAGCGCCTGCCGCCGCTGAGGTTCCGAATATTAACCAATTTACGCGAGGGGTCCCGTGGCCAAGACCGTGGTCGTGCACAGCCTCGACATCGTCCATCAGGGCCACTATCCCAAGCTGGTCGCCCGGTTAACCCATGACCGGTTCGACGGAACCGCCCAGAAGGTCAGCCGCGATCTGCTCGACCTCGGCGCCACCGCCACCGTCCTGCCTTACGATCCCGTGCGCGATACGGTGGTCCTGGTCGAGCAGTTCCGCCCCGGGCCGTGGCGGCTGGGCGATGACCCATGGCTCCTCGAAGCCATTGCCGGGCGCTGCGACGGCGACGAGGCCGCCGCGCCGGCCGCGCGGCGCGAGGCCCTGGAAGAGGCCGGCGTTGCCCTGGAATCGGTGACGCTGGTGACCGCCGGCTATCCCAGCCCCGGCTGCCTCGCCGAACGCGCCAGCATCTTCGTCGGCTGCGCCGATCTCGCGGCCGTCCAGGCCTTTGGCGGCCATGATCCGGGCGAGGACATCCGCGTTCATGTGGTGCCCTTCGCCGAGGCCATGGCGATGGCCGCGGACGGCCGGCTGCGGGCCCTGACCGCCCTGGTCGCGCTGTTCTGGCTGGCCCTCAACAGGGCCGAATTGCGGCAGCGCTGGCGGCGCGGAAGCCCGGCATCAGAGCCTGGAACCAGCCGTGCGCCGAGCCGCCCTTGAATGGCCGGGGGGCGACCGCTAGGGTCAGACCCTGATCCGCAGATCCAATAGTCAGAGCAGGTCCATGGCCGTCCGTTCCGGATTTATCGATTCCATCGGCAATACGCCGTTGATCAAACTGCGTGGCGCATCGGCAGCAACCGGCTGCACCATCTATGGCAAGGCGGAGTTTCTCAATCCCGGCGGCTCGGTCAAGGACCGGGCGGCCCTGTTCATCGTGCGCGATGCCGAAGCCCGGGGGCTGTTGCGGCCGGGCGGGGTGATTGTCGAGGGCACCGCCGGCATTACCGGAATCGGCCTGGCCCTGGTCGGCAACGCGCTGGGCTATCGCACGGTCATCGTGATGCCCGAGACCCAGTCCCAGGAAAAGAAGGACATGCTGCGCCTGTGCGGCGCGGACCTCCGCCTGGTGCCGGCGGTGCCCTATGCCAACCCCATGAACTATGTGAAATATTCCGGCCGCCTGGCGGACGAGATCGCGGCCGCCGAAGACCATGGCGCGATCTGGGCCAACCAGTTCGACAATGTCGCCAACCGGCAGGCCCATTACGAGACGACCGGCCCGGAGATCTGGGCCGA
This sequence comes from Alphaproteobacteria bacterium, assembly GCA_021774355.1. Classification (GTDB taxonomy): domain Bacteria; phylum Pseudomonadota; class Alphaproteobacteria; order Zavarziniales; family Zavarziniaceae; genus JAJFJE01. The sequence continues at coordinate 1,261 of JAJFJE010000398.1, read as the reverse complement.
CCTGGACGGCAAGGTCGACGGCTTCGTGGCGGCGGTGGGATCGGGCGGCACCCTGGCCGGCACGGCCATGTACCTGAAGGAACGCGACCCCGGCGTCACCATTGCCCTGGCCGACCCGCCGGGGGCGGCGCTGTACAGCTACTACACCACCGGCGAACTCAAATCCGAAGGCTCGTCGATCAGCGAAGGCATCGGCCAGGGCCGGATCACGGCCAATCTCCAGGGCCTGACGGTCGACCGCGCCTATCGCATCCCCGACGACGAGACCCTGCCCATCATTTTCGACCTGCTGCAGCACGAGGGCCTGTGCCTGGGCGCGTCGAGCGGCGTCAATGTTGCCGGCGCCATTCGCCTGGCGCGGGATCTGGGGCCGGGGCATACCATCGTGACCATCCTGTGCGACTATGGCACCCGCTATCAGAGCAAATTGTTCAACCCCGAATTCCTGAAGGCGCGTAATTTGCCGACGCCCAACTGGCTGTGACCAGATAAAGCTGGAGGATGCCCATGGCAAATGCCGCCGCCCTCGTCTCGACAGACTGGCTGCAAGCCCATCTCGACGCCCCCGATGTGCGGGTGATCGATGCTTCTTGGTACCTGCCGGCGATGCAGCGGGATGCCCGGGCCGAATATGAGTCCGGGCACATTCCCGGGGCGGTGTTTTTCGACATCGACGAGATCGCCGACCTGACCTCGCCCTTGCCCCACATGCTGCCGCCGCCCGAGAAATTCGCCTCGCGCGTCCGCCGCATGGGGCTTGGCGACGGCAACCGCGTGGTGGTCTATGACGGCGGCGCACCCTATGCGGCCGCCCGTGTGTGGTGGATGTTCCGCGCCTTCGGCCATGACGACGTGACCGTGCTCGACGGCGGCAGCACCAAGTGGCGGGCCGAGGGCCGGCCGCTCGAGGATCTGCCGCCGCCCGCCCGCGACCGCCATTTCACCCCCCGGCAGAATGCCATGCTGCTGCGCGACTTCGACCAGATGCGGCATAATCTGGTCAGCCACCGGGAGCAGGTGGTCGATGCCCGCAGCCCCGGACGCTTCATGGGAAGCGAGCCGGAACCCCGTCCCGGCCTGCGGGGCGGTCATATTCCGGGCGCGGTCAATTTGCCCTACAGCGCCCTGATCGATCCCGAGACCCACACCTACCGCCCGCGGGAGGAACTGGCCGAACTGGCCGCGGCGGCCGGCATCGATGTCACCCGGCCGGTGGTGTGCAGCTGCGGCTCGGGCGTTTCCGCCGCCGTCGTCATGCTCG
>JAJFJE010000397.1 GCA_021774355.1 Alphaproteobacteria bacterium | reverse complement strand
ACCAGGGCGCGGTGATGCGCTGGTTGACGTCGCCCGACAGGGGCGCCCGAAAAATGCCGAAGGGATCGAAGGCGAAGGGCGAGGCGGACATCAGCCGATCCTTTCGCAGGCCGTGGCAGCGATGCCGGATATGCTACCTTGCCGTGTCGTCAAAGGCCAGGGCGGCCTGATTCCGGTCCAGCCAGGCCAGGACCGCCCGGCCGGCGGCCGCCCCCGTCGCCAGGCAGGCCTGCACCAGATAGCCCCCGGTCGGCGCCTCCCAGTCCAGCATCTCGCCGGCCGCGAAGACTCCGGGCAGGGCGCGCAGCATCAGCGTGTCGTCGACCGCCTCTCGGGTCACCCCGCCGGCGCTCGAGATCGCCCGTGCCAGTCCCGCCGGCGCGGTCAGGGTCAGCGGCACGGCCTTGATCAGGGCTGCCAGACGGCCCGGCTCGGCCGGCAAGGCCCGGCCATGGCCTTCATGCAGCAGGGCGACCGCCGCCGGCGCGAGGTTGAGGCACCGGCGCAAATATGTCGACAGCGACTGGCGTCCGCGCGGCCGGGCGAGCCGCACGGCGAGGTCGTCCTGACTTTGCTCCGGCCGCAGGTCCAGGGTGATGGTGACCGGGCCGGCCGCGGCGATGGCCTCGCGCAGGGCCGCCGACAGGGCATAGAACGCGCCGCCTTCCAGGCCATAGTCGGTGATCACGGCTTCGCCGCGGATCCGCTGACCCGCGAAAGCCACCGCGATGCCGTTGAGCGGCGTGCCGGCGAAACGCCGGAGGGGATCGCTCCAGGCGACGGCAAAGCCGCAATTGGCCGGGCGGAAGGGGGCGACGGCAACGCCGCGGCCAGCGAGCCACGGCAGCCAACTGCCGGTCGCGCCAAGGCGGGGCCAGCTGGCCCCGCCCAGGGCCAGGACGGTGGCGGCCGGGTGCCGCCGTTCGACCTGGCCGTCGGCCTGGCGGAAACACAGGGCGCCACGGTCGTCCCAGCCCTGCCAGTCCTGGCCGGTGCGCAGCACGACCCCCTGGACCACCAGACGGGCGATCCAGGCCCGCAGCAGGGGCGAGGCCTTCAACGCGGTGGGAAAGATCCGGCCGCTGCTGCCGGTGAAACAGCTCTGCCCCAAGCCTTCGGCCCAACGCACCAGATCAGCCGGGCCAAAGGCCGCGAGCGCGGGACGCAGCCAGGCCTCGGCGGCGCCATAGCGGCCGAGCAGCCGCTCCAGCGGCTCGGAATGGGTGAGGTTGAGCCCGCCCCGCCCGGCCATCAGAAATTTGCGCCCGACCGTCGTCATGCGGTCATAGACGACCACCGGCCGGCCGGCGGCGCTGATGATTTCGGCGGCCATCAGGCCGGCCGGGCCGCCGCCCACGACGGCGACCTCGAAACGGGTGGCAGGATCTGTCATGGCGGCAATGTGCCGCGCGGCGACGCCCTTGGGAAGCGGCCCTTGCGTTGCGCCGCGGCAAAGGCACACTGTGGCCATGCAACGAATCCAGCGGAACATCATCACCGGACTGCTGACGGCGCTGCCTCTCTTGCTGACCGCATGGGTGGTCAGCTTCGTGGTCGATATCATGGTCGCCGGCGGCCGGCCGCTGGTCGACGGCATTGCCCGGTCACTCCAGGAGAGCCTGCCGGAGGTGGCGGCGCTGCTGCGCGATCCGACCTTCCAGTCGGTGCTCGCGGTGTTCGTGACGCTGGTCGTGCTCTATCTGTTGGGGGCCCTGGCCACCCAGGTCCTGGGGCGCCGCATGCTGGCGCTGTTCGACCGGCTGATGGCGCGCATTCCCCTGGTCCAGTCGGTCTATGGCGCGGTAAGAAAGCTGATCACCGCCCTGCAATCGGCCCCGGCCGGCCAGCAGCGGGTGGTGCTGATCGAGTTCCCAACCCCGGAGATGAAGGCTCTCGGCTTTGTGACCAAGATCTTTGACGACGCCGACGGCGGCGGCGCGATTGCTGCGGTCTATGTTCCGACCGCCCCCAACCCGACTTCGGGTTACATGGAACTGGTGCCGGTCGAACGTCTGGTCTTCCTCGACTGGACGGCGAACGATGCCATGCAGTTCATCCTGTCGGGCGGCACCGCCGCGCCCGAACATCTCGGCTTCGGCCCGCGCTACCGCCCGCCGAACGCCCCAGGCTGATCCCGTCCCAGGCCTTTTGACGCAACAATGGCGCCGCCCGGGCGTTGATCTTCTATTGCCACCACCAAGGAGATTTATTCATGGCCTTTTCCCTGCCGGCATTGCCGTTTGATCGCGCGTCTCTTGCCCCGGCGCTGTCCGCCGAGAGTTTCGATTACCATCATGGCAAGCACCACAAGGCCTATGTGGATACCGCCAACACCCTGCTCGCCGACCTTCCGGCGCTCGGCGGCAAGCCCCTTGAAGACGTGATTCGGGCGGCCGCTGCCGATCCGGCCCTGGGCAAGCTGTTCAACAATGCCGCCCAGCACTGGAATCACAGCCTGTTCTGGCAGAGCCTGTCGGTACCGGGCTCAACCAAGCCCAGCGCCGCGGTGACGACCCTGATCGACGCCAGCTTCGGCGGCCTGGACAAGTTCAAGACGGCATTTGTCGCGGCCGCGGTGGGCCAGTTCGGATCGGGCTGGGCCTGGCTGGTCAAGGACGGGGACCGTCTGGCGATTCGCACCACCGGCAACGCCGCCCTGCCCCTGGTCGACGGTCAACTGGCCCTGGCGGTATGCGACGTGTGGGAGCATGCCTATTACATCGACCATCGCAATGCCCGGGCGGCCTTCGTTCAGGCTTTCGTGGACAGCCTGCTGAACTGGACGACCGTGGAAAGCCGGCTGGCGGGCAAGGTCCCGTCGATGGATCAAGGCTGACCGATCCCGCGGGCATCGGCCGAAAGGGCGCTCAGCGCCCTTTCGGCGGCGTGCCGGCGGCGAGAAAGGCGGCCATCTCCGCCGGCATCTCCTGGTTGCCGCTGGTCCGGCTGCCCAGCCCGCCGCCTTCCATCACCCGGGCCAATTGTGCCCGGGCCCGGGACACCCGGCTCTTGATGGTTCCCACGGCGACGCCGCAGATCGCGGCGGCTTCGTCATAGGACATGCCGCTGGCGCCGACCAGAATCAGCACTTCGCGCTGTTCCTCGTTGAGATGCCAGAAGGCCCGGCGGAAATCGTCGAACTCCAGGCCGGCCTGCTGGTCGGGCGGCATGGCATGGGCGCCGGCGTTCATCTCGTCCAGGGGATCGAGCTTCACCCGGTTCTTGCGCCCCTCATTGTAGAAAAGGTTGCGCAGGATGGTGAACATCCAGGCCTTGAAATTGGTCCCCGGCTGGAACTGATGGGCGGCCTGCAGGCAGCGCACCACGGCGTCCTGGACCAGATCGTCGGCGCGCTCGCGATTGCCGGTCAGAAAGCGCGCAAAGGCGCGGAGATGGGGCATCACCGCAACCACCTCGCGGCGAATGTCGAAGGATGGCGCGGCCGCCGCGGCCGGATCCGGCGCGGTCACGATCGCGGGCCTTTCTTGGGCGCGCCGATGCGGTCGAGCACGGACAGCAGATCCTGCGGCACCGGCTCCTTGGCCACGGCCCCGTAGATCTCGTCGATGCGGTCCAGGAGGTCGACGAAATCCTTGGGCAGCGGCTCGGAGGCAACCTCGTCGTAAAGCTGGCGCAGCTGGTCGGTGAGCCAGGGGTCGCTTGCCCCCCCGCCCTGCGGCTTGGCGCTGCCTGCCTTGGGTTTTTCGGCCATGGTTGATTCCTGCTGTGGCCAGCGGACTCTAGAGCGGTCTGCCGCCGGGTTGAAGCAATTCCGTTCGCCAGGCGGCCCCCGGCGGGCCTGGCGGGGGAACCAACCGGAAAGGCCCTGCATTGCTTTCGCGGCTGTGGCAGGGTGCCATCGACGTCCGGGTGGCGCCTCACGCCGCCGCCCGGAGGGCAAGACCGAGGACAGGCCATGACCGAAGTGAAGCAAGCAATCGCCCGCGAACTGCCCTATCTGCGCCGCTATGCCCGGGCCCTGACCGGCGGCCAGGGCAGTGGCGACGGGCTGATTCGGACGATGCTCGAAAGCCTGGCCGATGGCCGCACCACCCTGGCGGCCGATGTCGCCTTGAAGCCGCAGCTCTATGCCCTGGTCAACCGGGCCTGCGATGCCGTGCCCGCGGCGGCCGCCGAAGCGGCCCTGCCGGAGGGCGAGGCGCGGATCCAGGAACGCCTGGGCGCCCTGCCGGTGGCCGCCCGCCGCGCCCTGCTGCTGACCAGCCTGGAAGGGCTGTCCCAGGCCGAGGTGGCGCTGATCCAGGGGGTCGACGTCGCCGCGGTCGGAACCCTGCTGGCGACCGCCCGGGCCGCCCTGCGCCGGCTGGCGGCGACCCGCGTCCTGGTCATCGAGGACGAGCCGGTGATCGCCATGCATATCAGCGAAATCGTCCGCGAGGCCGGCCACCAGGTGGTCGGCGTGGCGACCACCAAGACCGAGGCGGTCGCCCTGGCCCGGGCCGAACGGCCGGGGCTGATCCTGTGCGACATCCAGCTCGACGACGGCTCGACCGGCATCGAGGCGGCCCAGGAAATCCTCGCCGCCCTCGACGTGCCGATCATCTTCGTCACCGCCTTTCCCGAACGGCTGCTCACCGGCGAGCGGGTGGAACCCACCTACCTGGTGTCCAAGCCGTTCGAGCCAGAGACGCTTATCGTTACCATGTCGCAGGCGCTGTTCCACCGGCCGGTGCGCCGTCCCGCCGAGCCGTGACGCGCGACCCCGCCGGCACCGCAGCGACCGGCGCCGGGTGGCGCGCCCGGTACTTCGACCCGCTGCGCTTCCGCCTGGTCGGCCTGATGCTGCTGGTTCTGCTGGTGCCCGGGGCCAGCGGCGTCGTGGTCTCGCTGCGGGCCTATGACGAACAGACGGCGCGGGCGGAAAATACCGTCCACCGCTTCGCCACCCTGGCCGCCGACTACGAGCGTGGCTTTTTCTTCGACACCTGGCGCCTGCTGGTCGGCCTGGCCGGCGATCTGCGCCTGCCCGCGCCCGGCGACAACTGCCCCCGGGTGTTCGACCGCTTCGTCCAGTTCTATCCCGAATATGCCAGCCTGGCGCTGATCGATCCCGACGGGCGGGTGGTCTGTGCCTCGACTCCCAAGGGCGCGGTCATCGCCCGGTCGGTGGCCGATCGCGACTGGTTCCGTCGCCTGACGGCGCTGCGCGACTTCACCCTGTCCGGCTACGAGATCGGTGCCGGACCGGCGGGTCCGGTGATGGTCGCAGCCCAGCCCATCATCGGTGAGGGCGACAGCCTGGCGGCCGTCGTCGCCGTAACGATCCAGTTATCACGCCTGGACAGCATCACGCGCGAGGCGGTGCTGCCCGATGAAGGCGTGGTCTATGTGCTCGACCGCAAGGGCGGGGTGCTGACCCAGCGTACCGGCGATATCAAAGGCCTGCTCGGCCTGCCGCCAGCCGATCTGGTGGGCATGGTGGTGCGCGACGAAGTCCTGGAATTCCGTGCCGCCGGACGCGACGGCGAGGAGCGGGCCTATTCCACCGTGGTCCTGCAGGGCGGCGACG
>JAJFJE010000396.1 GCA_021774355.1 Alphaproteobacteria bacterium | reverse complement strand
CCGCGAGGCGTCGAGCGACAATCCGACCCGGGATCTGATCCAAGCTGCACGATCGGGCCAAGCCTATACGTTTTATCGCGGCGACACGGCCAATTTTCTGCCCATGCGGACGACCATGAGCCAGCCGTCGGCGCTCGCCGAACAGGTCTTGGCGGGGTGGATGCCGGAGGCGCCGTTCATCGGCAGGGAGACCACGGTGGTCGCTTTCGGCTCGTGTTTCGCCGGTTATATCAGCCGCTATCTCAGCAGTCTCGGCTTCGACATTGCCACGGCAAAGGACAAGAAGGCCTATGTCTCGGCGATGGGCGACGGCATCGTCAACGTCTTTGCCATCCGCCAGCAATTCGAGTGGGCCTGGGAAAACAAGGTTCCGGCCGTCGACCTGTGGCACGGCTACAAGGCCGAGGAATTCGGCTATGACGAGGCGGTGCGGCTGCGCACGCGGGAGTTGTTCGATGCCGCCGACGTCTTCATCATCACCCTGGGCCTGTCGGAAGTCTGGTATGACGAGCCGACCGGCGAGATTTTCTGGCGGGCCGTTCCGTACGAGAAATTCGATGCCAAGCGACACAAATTTCGCGTCGCCTCGTCGTCCGAGACCCTGGCGGCCCTGCGCGATACGCTCGACCTGATCCGACGGTACCGGCCGGACGCGTCCGTAGTCTTCACGATTTCGCCGATTCCGCTCAGTGCGACCTTTCGCCCGGTCAGTTGTGTAACGGCGAATGTGGCCTCCAAGGCGATACTGCGGGCCGCCATCGATGAATTGTACCGGGAGCGGAGCCCGCTCGACCGCCGGCTCCATTATTATCCGGCCTATGAAATCGTTACCCAGTGCTTCTCCCATCCCCTGGGCACGGATTTCCGGCACCCGCTTCTTCACGTCATGGACGTTTGCATGAAGGCGTTCGAGCGGTATTTTTGCCTGACCGGCATGGACGATGCGGCGTTGGCCGTGGCCTATAAGCTGACCCAGGATCTGGACCACGCTCTGGGGACCGCGCAGGCGGCCGATATCGAGGCCGAATTGGGCGAGGCAACGGGCCGCTGGCTGGCCGCCAATGCCGCAGCGCTGGTCCCTGAAGCGCGGTTGGACAAGGTCGCGAAGGATTTCGAGGACAAGCGACGGCTGGCCGAGGAAGAACGGGCGGCACGGGGCGCCAAAATTGCCCAGGACCGGGCGGCCCGGGTGGCCGAACTGGTGGCAAAACACGCCCGGCGACCGCCGCCCCGGCGTTGAGCGCCATCGGGCCATGCGCCCGGCAGGTGGCGCCCCGCGTTCCGCACCGCTTCCCAGTGGCCGAAGGACGGGCAGAATGGCTGCCGGCGCCGGGCATGGGGCGCGGCCATGGGCGTGGTCCCGCCGCCACAGCAGGAGAATGCGATGACGGTTTTCATCACCGTAAAGGTTCCCGGCGATCACACCCGCCTCTGCGCCGCCTATGACCGCATAGCCGATTACGAAGAGGCCAATGTCCCGGAGCTGGGCTGCCACGTCTGCGCCCTGACCGCCGAGGGGATCTTCGTCTCGGGAACCTGGGAATCGAAGGAGTCCTTCGACCGCCTGTTCGCCAGCCGGGCGTTTCAGGACATTCTCGCGCAATGCGCCCTGCCGCAGCCGGAAATCGCGGTCTTTCCGGTCTATCGCACGCGCCATGGTGCCGGCCCGGGATAGGACGGCGCGGCGCGGCTGTGCCGACCGGCACCGGCGCCGGGCGGTGCCGCGGCCATTTTGACGCCATCGGTTACGCGTCGCCGGATCGGCTAGGCCGTTCCCCGATGGAGGGAACCTCTGACGGTACCGGGGGCGGGTGGGGCGCACCGTCCGCGCCCCCCGCGGGGCGGACCAGGCCGAGCTTGGCCAGCCACGCGACCGCGCGGATCACCAGCCCCAGGGCCTTGGGCGGAAAGGCGGTCGCGATCTGACGGGTGGTGGACGGTTCGGCGGCGATTCTGGCCAGAATCGCGTTCAGCCCGGTCCGGGGCAGGGCGACCTTCAAGGTGTATCTGACGATATCCAAGGCCAGATAGGCCTCCAGCCGCGCCGTCGCCTGGGCCAGGCTCGGGTCGGCCAGGACGAAACGGGTGGCCGGCCGAACCACCCCGGTGGCATAGCCGGCAAAGCCGTGGAACGGATCCATCCGGGCCGGCCAGGACCAGGGCTTGTGGGCACCCTGGTCGCCGGCCGTCGCACGGCGCTCGCCCAGATCAGCCCATAGCGCCTGGTACTGGGGGATGATGCCCTGCCAGTCATACTGCGCGCGGGCCCGGGCGCGACCGGCCGCGCCCATTTGCCGGCGCAGCTCGGGCGAGCGGAACAGCCGGCCGAAAGCCGCGGCGCAGGCCTCGATATCGACCACGACATGGGCGCCGCCATAGCCGCAATAGGCATCGTAGCTGTCGATCCCCATGGCATAGCGGATGGCGAAGACCTCGCCCGTTCCCGGGGGCGGGATCAGGGTCGGGACGCGGAACCCGTCGATGCCGTCGCGCACCGTGTCCCGGTAACCGTCCCAGTCGGTGACGACGACGGGCAGGCCGGCGGCCATCGCTTCGACCGGGGTCAGGCCGAAGGATTCCTGGAAGCTGTCGGCGAGCGAGCAGAAAATATCGGCGCCTGCCCAGGCGGCGTCCCGGTTCGCGGCCTGCCGGCCGTCCAGGCGAACGACCGCCACCCCGGGGCAGGCGAGGGCCGCCGCCGCGGCATAGGCCTGGGCGATGCTGTCATTGGCGTGCCAGCCGCATTCCACCAGCAGGACCCGGTGGCCCGGCGGCAGCGCCCCGCGCGCCCGTTCCAGGGCCTGGTACATCGCCAGGGGATGGGCCTTGGCATGGACCGACAGGCGGCCCAGATAGAGCACAACCAGGGTCTGCTCGTCCGCGCCCAGGCGCTGGCGCGCCCGGGCCCGGGCGGCCGGATCGAAGCCGTAGTCGCCGGTATGGATGCCCAGGGGAATGACCGGCAACTGCGGGAACAGGGTCGGCCTGGTCCCGAAGCGCCGTTCGAGACGGGCACCTTCGGCCGCGAACACGGTTTCGATGTTGGCCTTCACCGCCGTGCTGGTGCAGATCAGGGCGTCCCAAGGCTGGACCGGGGCGGTCAGCAAAGCGGCGATCGCATCCATCGCCTGGGCGCTGGCGGTGGTGTGGGTGATGCCGCACAGGCTCCAGCCGCCATCGCCGAACTGGGTGCGCTTCCAGGCCTCGATATTGAGGCCGGGATCCGGTCGATACAGCAGCCCGGCGTGGCGCAGGTCGCGCAGGTCGGCCGGTGTCACAAGCCGGACCGGCTCGGTCCGGCCCGCAGCGGCCACGGCCTGTTCGAAGGCCTGGCCGTGCCGGTCATCTTCGACATAGGCCCACAGCGTGTCGGCGGCGACATGGTGCAGATAGCCCCGCAGGAAGGATTCGCCGGCGGCCTGGCGGCCCATCAGCTTCTGTCCCGCGGCGCTGAAATCGTCGGGGTGAAAGAAGAGTGCCGCCATGGCTTGCCCCAGACTCCCCTGCCGGTCGGCGGACTCATCGGTCGCGCCGGTCGGGGCCGACGATAACCGGCCGGGCCGGCAATGCCTATGGCTGCCCCGTGCCCCGCGCCTGAAAGATGCGGGCCGCGACCGGGCCGGCCTGGGCCGCCCGTCCCGCCGGACCTTGGTTGCCGCCGCCCGGGGGAAGGGGGGCGCACAAGCGGGGCGCGAAGGCTGCGTTAAGACGCGCGGCGGCGGAATTTGACCCCATATGGGTGTAGATTCGCCCGCCATGCGGCCCGGGCAGCCACCAGAAACGGTGGCCGATGGTGCTGTTTCGCGCCTTGACCGCCGTCGGCACCGCGCCGGAAGCGCCGGATGCTCCCAATAAGGCCAAGGCGGCTGACTGACATTCAACCATATCCGGCGCATTTCTGCCGGCCGGTTATGTACCGAACGCCGTGCATGGCCAACAATGTACACGGCAATTTCCGGTTTGTTACAGGAATGGACGGCGGCGGGCCGGGTGGCAAGCGGCGTGACCCAAGGGGACGGTCGTGGCACTTGAGGGGTGGGTGAGGCGGGCCCTGACAAACAGCACGGCACTGATGCCGGTGCGCCTGGCGTTGCTGTCGGGTCTGGCAGGCCTTGCGGTTGGCACCGGCGGCCCGGCCCTTGCCCAAGACCGGCTGACGGTTCCGGCCGGGGGCACGGTGGCGGCGGGCACGGCCGCCATCGCGAGCCCCGCGGCGGGCCGGGTGGTGGTCGACCAGGCGAGCCGGCGGGCGGTGGTGGACTGGCGCGGCTTCGATGTCGGCCAGGTTGCGACGGTGTGGTTCAACCAGCCGGATGCGGGCTCGATCACGGTCAACCGGGTGACGGCGGGCGGGGCCAGCCGGATCG
>JAJFJE010000395.1 GCA_021774355.1 Alphaproteobacteria bacterium | reverse complement strand
ATGCTGCTCGATTGCAGTCGCCTGACCCACTGGCAGGCGGAACGGGATTTTGCCCGGCTGTTCGCCTTCGAACGGGATTACCGCGACTGGATGTGGCTGCTGCTGGAAGCGCCGGGGATGGTCGCCTCCCTGGCTCCCGCCTGGAACGATTTCGATCATCTGGACGGCAACACCAAGCTGCTCCACAACACCCACCGGCGGACCCAGCCGTGGAAGACCGGCCTGCCGGCGGATTTCACCAATTGGGGAACCACCCGGTCGTCGCGCCTGAGCCTGCTCCTTCGCCGGATACGCAGCCTGTTCGACGGTGCCCCGACCAATGGCTACTACCAGGCCCATCCCGATCCGGCCCAGGAACGGCTGTTCTTCTCCCTGCTCGCCGAGTGCCTGGCGGCGGGCAGCATCACGCGCGACCTGCTGGCCGCCGAAATCGCCCGCAATCACGTCCGGGCGGATGCCTTCGCGCTGCTCGACGGTTTGCCGGCGCAGCGGGCGGCCTAGGCGGCGACAAGCTCCCTACAGGGGCGGATCGAGGTCGCTGGCGGCGAGGAATTCATGGGCCGCCAGGGCGCGGCGCAACCGCCGTCCGACCACCTGTTCAAGGGCATCGACCGGAATGCCTTGGCCCGGCTTTCGGCTGGTCAGGTCGGCGGCATCCAGGACCTGGCCGACCGGCAGGTCGCGGCTGGCGACCAGGCTCTTCATGAACAGTTTGCGCAAGGGCGCGATGGCCTCCGGCACCGTGTCCTTGTCGACCGGGCCCCGCCGCATCCGGTCGATAAAGGCCAGCCCGTCGACCAATTGGCGCAGCTCCATCATGGTCACCGAGGCAACGGCATCGGGGCCGAACATGGCCCGGTCGAAGGTGACGTGAAGCTCGACCAGGTCGGCGCCCAGTGTCGCTGCCGCCAGTCCCGGATAGATGGTCGCCGAATGGTCCGAGAGGCCGATCGCCGCCCCTGGGAAGCGGTCGCGATAGACGGCCAGCAGGTTCAACCCGACCTGTTCCGGCGGACAGGGATAGATCGAGCTGCATTGCAGGACCGCCAGCGGATTGCCGCGCGCCGCCAGGCGGCCGACGATCCGGTCGATCTCGGCCAGATCGCTCATGCCGGTCGACAGGATGATCGGCTGGCCCGTGGCGGCCATGGTGTCGAGCAGCGGCAGGTTGGTGATTTCGCCCGAGGCGACCTTCCACCGGTCCACGCCGATGCGCCGCAGCAGCGCCACGGCCTCCAGGGAAAAGGGCGAACTCAGGAATATCAGGCCGCGGGCATCGGCGTGGGCTTTCAACTCGGCCCACTGGCTCTCGCTGAACTCCATGCGTCGCCAGTAGTCGAATCGGGTGACATCCTGCGAGGTGAAGCGTTTGCGCCAGGGCTCTGCCGGGCTGCTTTCCGCGGCGGCGATATGGGTCTGGAACTTGACCCCATGGGCGCCGGCATCGGCAATCGCGTCGATGAAACTATGCGCCAGGCCGAGGCTGCCGTCATGGGCCTGGGCAACCTCCGCGATGACCGCGCAATGGCCGCCCGGCTGAAAACTCTCGATCCATGTCGGCATCGTCTCGCTCCCCCGTTCCGGAGCATCACTACAGCAGTCGGCGCGGCGCCGGCAGTCCCTTCATTGCCGACATCATGTCACCAATATGGGTAATATATCACACCCGCCAGCAAGTTCGGCGTGGCGCGGCCGCTTGCCCCATCTCTCGCGAGACAGCAAGACGCACCCCCGCTATGCTCCCGCCCGCGGTGGAAATCGGAGTGTATTGCGGATGCAAGGACGGCTCGGAGCATTGGGATGCTGTGCATATTTGGCCCTGGCCCTTGCGACAGCCGCGCCGTTGCCGGCCCGGGCAGAAACGCTGTCCCCCGCTTCGCCGGCAGCGGCTGCGCCCGCTGCGGCCCTGCCGCCGCCGCCACAGGCCGTCAGTCCGGAGCGCAGTGAACCCGAATCGGTCGGAAATTGGACGCTTGAGCATTTCAAGCTCGGCGGTCAGGGCAATGCACTGTGTGTGGTGACCCGTTCGGTCGGCGAGGACCATTTCGGCTTCATCGTCGGTCGGGCCGGATTCGGCTTGCTCTACGGGGCCGACGCGCTGGATCTGCCGGAAGGCACCCAGGCCGAACTGGCCTTTTCGGTCGATGGCGGACCGGCCATCCCCCTGGGGGCAGCGGCCTATGACCAGCATACCCTGGCGTCCGAGCCCCTGCCCCCGCCCAATGGCGACAAACTGCTGGCGATCTTCGCCCACGGGCGGGACGCCGAATTCAGTGCGTCTGGACTCAATGCCGCCTCGGCCAAGCTGTCCCTGTCCGGTGCTTCCGCGGCAATCGACAAGCTGCGCCTGTGTGCCACCAGAAACGACATAGCGCCGCCCGCCCTGGTCGCCCAGGCGCCGGAGCCGAGCGTTGCGGCACCGCCGCCGGCCATGGCGGCCGTGCCGCAGCCGCTGCCCGGGCCAGCCCCGACCAATGCGCCGCCGCCGCCGCCGCTCCGCGCGACCGAATTGGGCAGCGTTGCCCCCCAGCCCGCCAGCCCGCCCGCCGGGCTCCTGCCCGACGCCTTCAGCCGGCTGCCGGTGGAACCGGCGCCATCGCGCGAGCCGCCATTTGCCGCGGCGCTCGGCGGCCCGCTGGTGGCCGGCAGCCTCGCGGCCGACGACTTCCCCGCGGCGGCGGGGCCGGTTCCGGAACGGGTTGCCCCGGCGGCCCCGGCCGCCGCCCAGCCGTCGGTACCGCCAGCACCACAGCCCGCCACGGCCATGGTGGCCCCGGCGCCCGCGGCCATGATCAGTGCGGCCCCGGCGGTCGAGCCGGCGCCCCC